>CALJLX010000116.1 GCA_937982495.1 uncultured Desulfuromonas sp. | reverse complement strand
TGATCCGCTCCGGCGAATAGCCGACCTTGAAATCGACGCCGCATTTCAGGCCCGACTCCGCCTCGAGCAGGGGTACGCAGATATCCTCGGTCACGCCGGGATAGACCGTCGATTCATAGACGACGATCGCGCCCTTGGCCAGGTGGCGGCCGATGGTGCGGGAGGCGGAAACGACCGGGGTCAGATCGGGCTTGTTGTGGTCGTCGATGGGGGTGGGGACGGTGACGATGATAAAAGCCGCCTCTTTGAGCCGGGCGGCTTCCATGGTGTAATTGATGGTGGTGGCCGCGAGATCGGCGGCGGTGAGCTCGCCGGTTTCATCCACCCCTTTCTTCAGTTGCTCGATCTTTCTGGCGCTGATATCGAAGCCGATGACCGGGACCTTGCGCCCAAACGCCGCCGCCAGCGGCAACCCGACATAACCCAAGCCCACCAGGGCGATTTTAGCCTTAGCCGATTGAATATCATTAGCTGTTACCATCAGTGAATCCTCCTGACATATTTTATACCCGTTAAAGTCAAAAGCTTTTTCGCCCACGGAAGACACGAAAAGCACGGAAGTTCAGAATTATTTTCCGTGTCTTCCGTGTTTTCCGTGGACTGGGATTTTATTCGTCTTTATTTCCGCAGTCGGTTGTCGAGAATATAATCCGCCGCCGACCCGAGATCATCGACTACCGCTTCGGCCAAGGCGCCCGCCCCTCTGGTCAGCTCTTCCTCACCGTAGCCGGTACGCACCAGCAGCGACCGACAGCCGGCCGCCCTGCCCGCTTCGAGATCGGCGCGCTTGTCGCCGATCATCCACGAGGCCGCCAGGTCGATGCCGTGCTCGGTCGCCGCTTGCAACAACATTCCCGGCCGACCCTTGCGGCAATCGCAATCGATTTTCAACTCCCCCTGCCCTTTTTCGGGGTGATGAGGGCAAAGGTAGAAGGCGTCAACGGCGGTCCCGATTTTCGCCAGTTCCCGCTGGATATGCTCGTGCAGACGCTCCACGTCTGCCTGGGAAAAGTATCCTCTCGCCACTCCGGACTGGTTGGTGACCACGACCACCAGAAAACCCGCCTCCCTGAGCCGCCGAATCGCCTCGGGCGCGCCGGGAATGAAGGCGAAATCCTCGATGCGCCAAAGATAATCCTTCTCCTCGTTGATCGTCCCGTCCCGGTCGAGGAAAACGGCCCGCCTCACCGATCGGTTCCATACTGGGAAAGAATTTTTTCAATAATATTGGTTGTCGACTTGCCGTCGACGAACTGGATCAACTCGACCCGGCCGCCGTAGCTCTCGA
>CALJLX010000115.1 GCA_937982495.1 uncultured Desulfuromonas sp. | reverse complement strand
CTGGAAACGGGCGCCGTCGCGGGCCGCCCCGGCGAGGGGGACGACCGTCGCGCCGGTCGCGGCGTCGACGAGGGCGGCATGGCGGTGGTTGAAGGTCCCCCGTCGGCAGTCCTGGCCCGATAGGCGCACGCTCGTCCCCTCGTGCAGCAGGCCGGCGAAGGCCAGGGCCTCGCCGCCCCCCCAGTCGATGCCCGAATCTTGGGCGAGGGCGTCGCGCCGGGCTTCCATCAGCTTGACGATTTTCGGATGGGGGGTAACCCCCGTGGGGATGGCGCAGGCGATCCCGCCCAGTTCGATCAGGGTTTCCCGGGGGAGGGCGGTGGCCACCGGCGCGTCCGTGTAGTCCCGGGCGATATTTTGCCACTGGTCGAGAAAGCCCCGGTCGACGGTCGCTTCGCCGCCGCTCGCGGCCAGTTCCAGGCAGGCGTTGATCGCCGCGCGCATCCGGTCGAATTCCTCCGGCGGCAGTCCTCCCCCGGCGAGGCGGGCAGCGTAGAGTTCGTGGACCGGCCGGCGCTCGCGGATCGCCGCATACATCAGCGGCTGGGTAAAAAAGGGCTCATCCCCCTCGTTATGACCGTGACGGCGGTAGCCGATCAGTTCGATGACGACGTCGCGGGCGAATTCCTGCCGGTAGGCCAGGGCCAGTTCCGCGACGTGGAGAGCCGCCTCGGGATCCTCGCCGTGGACATGGAAGATCGGCACCGCCAGCATCTTGGCGACGTCGGTGGCGTAGCGGGTGGAGCGGGCGTCGGCCGGGCCGGTGGTGAAGCCGATCTGGTTGTTGACCACGATATGCACCGTGCCGCCGGTGCGGTAGCCTTCGAGCTGGGACAGATTGAGGGTTTCGGCCACCAGCCCCTGACCGGCGAAGGCGGCGTCGCCGTGCAGCAGCACCGGCAGCACCCGCGCGGGTCCGGCGGCGCCGTAGCGGTCCTGGCGGGCCCGGCACTTGCCTTCGACCACCGGATTAACCGCTTCGAGGTGGCTCGGGTTGGCCGCCAGGGTCAGGCGGATGGTTCCGCCGGCATCGGTCTCCCGTTCGCCGGAATAGCCCTTGTGGTATTTCACGTCCCCCTCGCCGACGAAGGCGTATTCGAGATTGTCTTCGAATTCGGCGAAAATGGTAGCAAAAGGCTTGCCGAAGAGGTTGGCCAGCACGTTGAGCCGTCCCCGGTGCGGCATCCCCAGGATCAGATCCGTCACCCCCGCAGCGGCGGCGCGGTTGAGCAGATGATCGAGAACCGGCAGGAGGATTTCCCCGCCTTCCAGGGAGAAGCGTTTCTGCCCGACGAAACGCCGGTGCAGGTAGGCCTCGAAGAGCGCCGCCGCGCTCAACTTCCAGAGGATGCGGGTCTTCTCGGCGAGGCTGAAGACGGCGCGGTTGCGTGTGGACTCCATGCGTTCCTTGAGCCACTGGCGCTCGTCCGGATCCTGGATGTGCATGAATTCCACGCCGATGGAGCCGCAGTAGGTCTCGCGCAGGATGGCGAGGATCTCGCGCAAGGTGGCGCCGGGGCGGATGAAGTTGCGGGGGGCGAAGGTCCGGTCGAGGTCGGCATCACCCAGGCCGAAGGCGGCCGGCTCCAGCAGGGGATGGCTGGTGGGGGGCGGACTCAGCGGGTCGGTGTGGGCAAGCAGGTGGCCGATGTCGCGATAGCGGTAGATGAGGGATTGCACCGCCGACTGTTTGAAATCGTGCTCGCGCGTATCCGGCGCGGCGGCTTCTTGCCCCAGGTCGAAACCGGCGAACCAGGCGCGCCAGTCGGCGGGCAGGCTCTCCGGCGCAGAGCGCCATTGGCGATAAAGGTGATCGAGGGCCTCGGGGCTGATCTGGGCGGCGAAGTTCACGGCGGGGACTCTCCCGGTCCGACGTTCATGAGAGGTAAGCAATTGCAACAGTATAGCAAGGGTGGGGAGAGGCGCAAGCTTGGGGGAAGTCAGGAGGCGGCGGGGGCGGGGAAGGCGGCGTCGAACTGGCGCTCGGCGTGGTAGGAGGAGCGCACCAGCGGACCGGCGGCGACCTCGGCGAAGCCGAGGGCCAGGGCCTTCTCCCGCAGGGCGGCGAACTCTTCCGGCGGCAGGTAGCGTTGGACCGGATGATGGCGGCGGCTGGGGGCCAGGTACTGGCCGAGGGTCAGCAGGGAACAGCCGGCGGCGCGCAGGTCGGCCATGACCGTCGTCAGTTCCTCGATGGTTTCGCCGAGTCCCGCCATGAGTCCCGATTTCAGCGGCAGGTAGGGCGCAAGTCGTCGGGCCTCGGCGAGCAGTCGCAGCGAACGGTGGTAGTCGGCGCCGTGTCGCACGGTCTCGTAGAGGCGCGGCACCGTTTCGAGGTTGTGGCCGAGCAGGTCGGGCGCGGCGGCGACGACCCTGGCCAGGGCGTCGCTGTCGCCGGCGAAGTCGGGAATCAGCAGTTCGATCCGGCAGCCCGGCGCCCGGCGGCGGACTTCATGGATCAGCGCCACGAACTGTCCGGCGCCGCCGTCGGCCAGATCGTCCCGGGTGACGGCGGTGACGACGGCGTGTTTCAGGCCCAGTTCGGCGATGGCGGCGGCGACCTTGGCCGCTTCTTCGGGGTCGGGGGGGAGGGGCTCGCCCCGGCCGACGTTGCAGAAGGTGCAGCCCCGGGTGCAGCGGCTGCCGAGGAGCATGAAGCTGGCGGTCCCCCGGCTCCAGCATTCCCCCTGATTGGGGCAGGCGGCCCCCCGGCAGACGGTGTTCAAACCGCCCTCCCGGTGGTAGCGGTCGATGCGGGCGTAATGGGGGCCGCCGGGGATGCGGACCTTGAGCCAGTCGGGTTTGCGGGTTGGGGGAGCAGGCATGGAGCTGGGAACCCTGGCGGGAAAGAGGGGCGGACGTTCAGGCGGCGCCCGGCATAAGTTTTCTACCGGGCGCCGCTCTTTTTCGTTCCATCGACCGCTGTGAGCTCAGCTTTTCCAGTGGATGCAGGCCACCGGGCACGCATCCATCGTTTCCTGGATGGCTTCTTCCGAGGCGCCCCGGGGATCGTAAACCTCGGCGAGGCCCGCGTCGTTCATGCGAAAGACGTCGGGCAGGGTGTCCGCGCAGAGATTGCAGCTGATGCAGGCATCCTGATCCACATAGGCGATTCTGGCCATGCCGACCTCCTTCTTAAGCGGGTTCGAAGTCTTCCTTGCCGGCGCCGCACTGGGGGCAGACCCAGTCCTCGGGCAGTTCGGCGAAGGGGGTGCCGGGAGGGACGCCGTTGCCGGGATCCCCTTCGGCGGGGTCATAAATATAGCCACAGATGACGCAACGGTAGGATGCCATGAAATTCCTCCTCCGGATAAGGTTGGGTCAGATCATCTTGACCAGGGCCTTGACCGCTTTCTCGATCCCTTCGGCCGCTTCGCTGATGCGGCCGGCGAGCATGTAGGCCGGGGTGGAGACGAGCTTGTTTTCCTTGTCGATGACGACTTCGGTGACCGGGCAGTTGACATGCTCGGCGCCCATGGCGGTCAGGGCCTGGGCGGTGCCTTCGTCGTTGCCGATGGTCAGCTTGTGGGCGAGCTGGTCGGTGCCGAGCACCCGGGCCAGCAGCGCCGGGGCGATGCAGATCGCGCCCAGGGGTTTGCGTTCGGTGATGATTTCGCGGATGAGACGGGCGACCTCGGGATGGACCTCGCACTCGGCCCCTTTGACGGCGAAGTCGCAGAGATTCTTGGCGGCGCCGAAACCGCCGGGGAGAATCAGGGCGTCGATATCCGCCGCCTTGACGTCTTTGAGGTCGCGAATCTTGCCCCGGGCGAGACGGGCCGCTTCGACCAGGACATTCCGTTTTTCGCCGGCGGCGACATCGCCGGTGAGATGGTTGACGACATGCATCTGTTCCATATCCGGAGCCATGCAGACCGCCTCGGCTCCGGACCGGTCGATGGCCAGCAAGGTGATGACCGCCTCGTGAATTTCGCTGCCGTCGAAGACCCCGCAGCCGGAAAGGATTACGCCTACTTTCGCCATGATCTGTAACCTCCTTGTAACGAAATCGATGGGTCGCGGCCTGGTGCCGACGCTGCGCGGCCGGCGACGAAGCCTCCGTGGGTGACGGGATGGAGGACCGGGCGGCGTATTACCGCCGCTTCCGCGGAATGGGACGGGAGCTTCCCCTTCTGCCCGCCGCGAACCGGAGTCCAGCTCAAAGGGTAGAGGAAGAGCGGGGATTGTCAAGCCGTGACGACCTTGACCTAGCCCCCCTTGGAATAGATGACCGCCACCGCCCGGGTCGGGGTGTCGGCGGTGGCGACAT
>CALJLX010000114.1 GCA_937982495.1 uncultured Desulfuromonas sp. | reverse complement strand
ATGGAGGCGGCCCGGGATTTCTGGTACGACACCCTCAAGGGGATCGACGAAAGCCTGCGGGAGTTTTTCTGAACAACCGTAATAACCCTTGCGGGCAGCCGGAATGCCGTGATATAGCGATAAAAGGTGATCGCCCTGGAAATCTCCCCACCTGGAGCTTCAGGGCGTTTACTCTTTCCTCGACCGCCCCTCCCAAGAGAAGGAGGGAGCCGGCCCCATCTGAAGAATACTCTCATCGTGAGTTCAGCCATGCTTCGTTTTGTTCAATCGCTCTTCAACGGCCATTCCGGTACGGAAAAGGATCCGATTGCCGCGGCCATCGAACAGGCCGTGGAAAACACCGATCCCTGGATTCGCGCCGTGTCGGGCTACAAAAAGAAGCTGCGGCCGGCGGCGGAACGAGCGCTTGCCTATCTGGGTGAACAGGTGGACGGCATGGCCCCATCCCTCTCCCTGGAACCCTCCGGCTATAGCGCCGATCCCCGACTGCGCGCTTTTTTTATTTCCGCCGGTTCGTTACGCAAGGTTCTCGACAGCGACCTCTGCCTTACGGAATACCGGCAAAAGCAGGGGAAAGCCCCCAGCTACGCCCTGCTCTCCATGATCAAGCAGGAAAAGACCGTGTTCGGGGCCGAAATGACCGGGAATGTCATTCTTCACGACGTGGCCCAGATCACGGTGAGCTTCGAGAACCACCACTTTTTCGCTCCTTCCGATTCCGACGGGACGACCCGCGCGAAAATCAAGGAACTCGCCTTTGCGCGCCTCTCGCACCTGGCCTCGAAACGCATTTGTTTTCTTAAAGCGGAATGCGCCGGCAAGGAGCGGAGAAACGCCCTGCTTCAAGCCAACCTTGGCCTTCAGCAGCACCTGCGCCGGGGCATGGGCGATCCCCCCCATATCGCCGTCCCCGTGCAGGACATGGCTCAGGCGCAAATCTGCCGCAACCTGCCGGAAGATATCCGGGAGGACCGGATTCTCGATACCTATCTGGAAATCCTGCGCGACGTGCTGATTCGACCCGAGGAGCATCTCTGGATCAGCCAGGAATCGATCATCGTCGACCGCATGGGCATCAAACGCCGCGAAGTCCGGGGAGACGCTTCCGAAGTCCCCCTCAATATGCTGAGCAACAGCGAAGGGCGCAGCCACGCCGTTTCCTTGGTCACCCTTCCCCGCTAATTCCCTCCTCCCCAATCGCGGCCGGGTCGTTTCCGACGACTCGGCCACGATTGCATTCGTCATAGTCGGAAAATATTTCGGCCACAGGGTCGGCGAACACAAGATGTTCTTGATTACAACGCTTAAAAATCGTTAAACTTCACTCCGGCTTTTTTGCGACAATCCATTCACCAGGAGGTAAAGATGTCCGACCCCATTCAACCCGAGGAAAATTCTGAAAAAAAGACCGCTGAAAAGGTCATTCCCCCGTTCCAGACAGAGAAAGTCATCGCCGACCTGCGCGACATTTTCACCAACGCGACCCTGAAGGGCAAGGAGCAGCTCGCTCCCCTGGCGGTTGTCACGCTGGTTTTCTTGCTGGTCTGCTGGATCCCCTTCGCGAACATCGCTTTTCTCGCCGGCTACATGCGCGCGCTGCTCAAGACCCTGCGGGGAGAGAAACCTCTGGTCGGCGATCTCTTTTCGGCCTGGGACTGTTTCGCGCAGCTGCTGGTCTACGTCGTCCTCGTCCTGGTGGCCGTGCTCGTCCTCGGTTATCTGCCGATCATCGGCGCCATCGCCGGCATCCTCATTTCCATCGTCGTCGCTCCCGGCCTCTACGCCGTGGTCGACAAAAAGATGGGGGCGATAGACGCCTTCAAGTGGAGCTTCGAAACGGTCAAGCGGGACATGTTCACCTGGGCCCTGGTCGTCGTCCTGGGCGGAATCCTCTCCAGCATCGGCGCCGCCGTCTTCGGCATCGGTCTCATTCTGACCGTCCCCTGGGGTAATCTGGCCATCGCCTTGCTCTACGAGCGCAACAAGAATTTTTTCCTGGCGGAAAAGGTCTGATGCAAGCTGCCCGTTGACGACCCGCCCCTATCCGTAAAAGACAAAGCCCCGACGGAGATCCGCGCTCCGTCGGGGCTTTTTTACAAGCGCCAAGGCGCTTTCCCCCTTTTCCATTTCCTTTAATCTTTGTTATGGTTTAGACAGACGCGACGGAGGCGGAACCCTGAGCCGCCGCGTCATCCATCCAATAAAGTCGAGGGGAGTTTCCATGGGAAGTTTCGTCACGCCGGTCGCCGCCTGGTGCGCGGAAATCATCGAAATTCTGGGAGTCGGGCTGATCACCTTCATGGCGCTTTACGCCCTCCTTCACGCGGCCCTTCGGCTGCGCGGAAAAGAGGAGAAGGGGATCATTTTTCAAGAACTTCGGCAAGCCCTCGGGCAAGGCATTCTACTCGGGTTGGAACTGCTCATCGCCGCCGACATCATCTACACGGTGGCGGTCGATCTGACCTTCGAATCGATCGGCGTGCTCGCCCTCGTCGTCCTGATCCGAACCTTCCTGAGCTTCACCCTGGAGGTGGAACTCACCGGCCGCTGGCCCTGGCAGGGGAACGGCGACTGAAATAAACTCCTCCCCTATTCACGGTGCCAGGATTAAACCATGCAATCACAACAGATCCACCGCCGGCTGACCTTCTTGCTGCAGGCGATTCTCGTGATCGAATTCGTCGGCGCCCTGTGGGAACAGCAATGGCTCACGGCGGTCGTCACCATCGGCATCATTGCGGTGACCCTAGCCCCCCTCCTACTGGGCAGACTGCTACGGGTTTTTATCCCCCCCGAATTCGTCCTGCTCGCCATCGCCTTCATCTTCGCCTCCCTCTTTCTCGGCGAGGTCCATGACTATTACGCCCGTTTCTGGTGGTGGGACATCGCCCTGCACTCGACTTCCGGGTTTCTGTTGGGGATCGTCGGCTTTCTGCTGGTCCATGTACTGAATGAAACCGAAGACATCGGCGTCCATATGAAACCGGGCTTCGTCGCTTTTTTCGCCTTTTTGTTCGCGGTGGGAACGGGAGCGCTGTGGGAGATCTTCGAGTTTTCCATGGACAGCTTTTTCGGCATGAACATGCAAAAACCGATGCTCGGTGATCCTTCCGGTCTAACCGATACCATGTGGGATCTGATCGTCGACACCCTGGGCGCGCTGATCATTTCCGTCCTGGGCTACGGGTTCATCAAAACCGCCGGGAACAATTCGTTTCTCGAACGCTGGATTAACGCCTTCATCGAAAACAATCCCCGGCTTTTCAAATCCAACCGTTGACGGAATCGGCTGATTCCAGCAATCGGTCCGCTCCGGGGGCACTTTCATGGAGTCGACGATGCAACAGACCCTCACGAAACTTTTGCCGGTGCTCGGCCTGCCCCTCGCCATCTTTCTGGCCGGCGGCGCGTGGATGATGAAGGTGACGGGACGGGGGAACTTCCCCGAAACCGCCGCTCCGGAATCCGCTCCCTTGCATTTTCGCATCGGCGGTTACGATGCCGCCGAGGTTCAGGCTTACTGGGATTGGCTGGGAGCCGACGGACGTCTGGCCGAGTTGCGCTTTCTCGAACTGGACCTGCTTTTCCCACTCTTTTACGGCGGCACGATTCTACTGGGTCTCTATCTGGTCTGGAATGCCCTGGGACGCCCCTTCCCCCGTCATCGCCTGACGGCACCGGTCTTTGTGAACCTGATCGCGGACTGGACGGAAAATCTGACGTTGCGGCAGCAGTTGCACCGCTTTCTGGGAAATGAGCCGATCGAGGAAAGGTGGATCGCCCTTGCCGGTGTGGCCACGACCGTCAAGATTCTTTGTTTCGCCCTCGCCTGGATGTTGTTGCTGGGGCTGGCCCTGCGCTGGATGCGCCGACGGGATGAAGGGGCAAAAAGGTGAATTATCCTTTCAGCCCTCGTCTTCACCGTCCTCTTCGTCGGAAACGGGGACGACGCCGACGGCAATGGGCCGATATTCGACCTTTAGAATTTCCAGTTCCCGCTCCCCCTTGGGTGCCATGAAGGTCACCACATCCCCCTCGCGTTTGCCGAGCAGCGCCTTGCCGAGGGGGGAAACCCAGCTGATCACCCCCCGCCCCGGCGCCGTTTCGTCGACGCCGACGATGCTGTAGACCTTCTCTTCCCCCTCCTCGTCCACGGTTACCGTCGCCCCGAAGAGGACTTTCCCCCCGGCGATTTTTCCCTGCGCCGTCGGGTCGATGATCTGCGCCCCCTCCAGCCGTTTGGAGAGAAAGCGGATGCGCGAATCGAACCGGCGCAGGGCGCGCTTGGCGTAGTGGTAGTCGGCATTTTCGCTACGGTCGCCGTTACCGGCGGCCCACTCGGCGGTACGGGCCATCTCCGGGCGTTTCGTATAGAGCAGATCGCGCAACTCCTCGCGCATCGCCTCGGCACAGGCAGGGGTCATGTAAACGGACATAAAAGGGATTCTCCCATCAGGCCGGAATTCGAAACTTTCCAACGACATTCCGAATCGGAACAACCACCGCCAGCACCAGGGCACCGGCGACCATTCCGGCCAGGGCGCTCAATACCGTGGGGGTCAGTGCCGCCAGCAGGCCGCCGAGACCCGGCACGACGTGCACCGCTTCCGCCGCGCCGTGGAGCACATCGTGGGAACCGGGCAGGCCGTGGACGAGAATGCCGCCACCGACCATGAACATGGCCGCCGTACCGACCACGGACAGGGTTTTCATGAGTTTGGGGGCCAAGCCCAGCAGACCCCGCCCCAGGGCGCGGCGCATCCCGCCCCAGACATCCGTTGACTTGGACTTGAGCAGGTGCAATCCGGCATCGTCGAGTTTGACGATGCCGCCGACCAGGGCGTAGACACCGACCGTCATGAGCAGGGCGATGCCCGAAACCACCGCCACCTGAGTGCCCAACGGGTGTCCCTGCACCGTGCCCAGGGCGATGACGATGATTTCCGCCGAGAGGATGAAGTCGGTGCGGATCGCCCCCTTGATCTTGTCCTTCTCGTAGGCCACCAGATCGATCTCGGGATTGCTAAGGATTTCGAGCTTTTCCTCATGCCCTCCCTCGGCGCGGCTGTGCAGAAACTTGTGCGCCAGCTTTTCGAATCCCTCAAAACAGAGAAACGCCCCGCCGACCATCAACAGCGGCGTGATCGCCCAGGGCGCCAGGGCGCTGATGACCAACGCCGTCGGCACCAGAATCAGCTTGTTCTTGAAGGATCCCTTGGCCACCGCCCAGACCACCGGCAATTCCCGGTCGGCGCGGATGCCGGAGACCTGTTCGGCGTTGAGGGCCAGATCGTCCCCCAGTACCCCGGCGGTTTTTTTCGCGGCGACCTTGGTCATGGTCGCCACATCGTCGAGCAGACTGGCGATATCGTCGAGCAGGGCCAACAGACTGGTACCGGCCACAATGCAACTCCTTGAAAAAACTGTTTAAAAATCGAACAACCGGATCACTCGTCGAAAACCGCGCCCTTTTCCACCGACTCCGCCAGGCCTTCGACCACCCAGCCCAGATCGTAGGATTGGCCGCACTCGGGACAGATCAGGCCGATGCGTTGACCTTTTTCCTGTTCGCGAAAGTAGATGTGAAAGCCCTTGGCATAACCGCAGACGCGGCAGACTCTGAATTCAGACATGGTCAACTCCCGAATCCGATGGTGGTGGGTTGAAGTTGCAGCGCGCGAGCTCTTCGTTCACGACCCGGTGAACGTCCGCCAGGCATCAGCGCCTTTCCGGATGAGTTTCCACGCAACGACAGGCGCCTTTTTGCTTTGCGGCGAGAATGCGCTCCCGAATCCGCGAACGGCCGCCGTTGGCACGGACATCCGCGCGGATAGCTTCCTCGTCGTAACCATAACAGTAGCAGATTCGTAGCGACATTCTCGTCTCCTTCAACGCTGACAGCGGGAACAGAAAAAACTGGAGCGTCCGCCGATGCGCTCCTGGCGGATTTTCCCTCCGCACCGCGGGCAGGGCTCCCCTTCCCGCCCATAGACCCGCAGGCTGAGAGCAAAGTAGCCCGGTTTGCCG
>CALJLX010000113.1 GCA_937982495.1 uncultured Desulfuromonas sp. | reverse complement strand
CTTCGTTGCTCCAGATGTCCTTGCGCCCGTCGCCGTCGAAATCGACGGCGAAATTCATGAAACTCGACGGCATGAACTGTACTTGGCCCATGGCTCCGGCCCAGGAACCGATCATCCGCTCGGGCTGGATGTGCCCCTGATCGATAATTTCCAGTGCGCGGAAGAGTTCCCCCCGAAAAAAATCACCGCGTCGACCGTCATAGGCGAGGGTAGCCAGGGCCTGGATGACCGGGGTCTTGCCCTGATGGTCGCCGAAATGGCTTTCGATCCCCCACAGGGCCACCAGATAATGGCCGGGCACCCCGAAATCGGCTTCGATGCGGCGCAGCAACTCGCGACGCTCCAGGTAACGGGCCTTGGCCCGTTCAATCTTTTGCGGGGGCATCACCCGCTGCAGATAGCGGCTGTACATCCCGGTGCGCTTCTTCCCGTCCGATCGCGGCATCTGCTTGCGGTCCTGTTCGATGACGTAAGCGAGCGGGGTCAGTCCATCCAGCCCGGCGGCGACCGTCGCCGGGGAGATCCCCCGGGCCAGGGCCTCGGCGCGAACCTGGTCGAGCCAGGCCGTGAAGTCGGGAAGGTTCGCCGTCGCCGTCGTCGGTATACAGAAGAAGGTAAGAAGCAGGCAGCGGATGCAAAGCCGATCACTGATCATGGTTAATCCCGGTAACGCCGGAGCAGATCGCCGTAAGCGTCGATGCGCCGGTCCCGCAGGTAGGGCCAGATACGCCGCACCGCCTCGCTGCGTGCCTTATCGATCTCCACCAGCAGCACTTCTTCCCGGTCCTGACCGGCGCCGGCCAAAAGCTCTCCCTGGCAACCGGCGGCAAAGCTGCTCCCCCAGAAGTGGGCGCCGGCGGTCTGCCCGGAAGGATCCTCCTCGAAACCGATGCGATTGACGCTGACGACGGGGATGCCGTTGGCGACGGCGTGCCCGCGCTGGATGGTGATCCAGGCGTCGCGCTGACGGGCCTGCTCATCGGCCGTGTCGTTGGGATCGTAGCCGATGGCGGTGGGGTAGATGAGTATTTCCGCCCCGGACATGGCCATCAGCCGCGCCGCTTCCGGATACCACTGATCCCAGCAGACGAGCACGCCGAGGCGGCCGACGGAGGTGTCGATGGGGGTGAAACCGAGGTCGCCGGGGGTGAAATAGAACTTTTCGTAATAGCCGGGATCGTCGGGAATGTGCATCTTGCGGTATTTCCCGGCGATGGAGCCGTCCTTTTCCAGGACCACGGCGGTGTTGTGGTAAAGGCCCGGCGCCCGTTTCTCGAAGAGGGAGGTGACGATGACGATCCCCAGTTCCCGGGCGAGGGCGCCGAAGAGCTCGGTGCTCGGACCGGGGATGGTTTCCGCCTGGTCGAAGCAGCCGGTCTCTTCCGTTACGCAGAAGTAGAGGCCGCAGTGCAGCTCCGGCAGAACCACCAGTCGCGCCCCCTGCGCGGCGGCGCGGCGGATGCCGTCGCTGCTTCTGCGGACATTCTCTTCCCGGTCGGCGGTGCAGCCGTGCTGCACCAGGGCGATGTTCAGCGTATTCATGCCGGAACTCCTTTCGGCAGCTGCATGGTGACGCAATGCAACGAGCCGTGTTGCCGGATCAGCGCCCGGCAGTCGACGGGGACGATATCCCGGCCGGGGAAGGCCCGGGCGATGACGGCGCAGGCTTCGGCGTCCGCTTCGTCGTCGTAGGTCGGGACCAGCACCGCGCCGTTGATGACGAGAAAATTGGCGTAAGTGGCGGGCAGACGTCCGCCCTCGTCATCGAAACAGGCCTTGGGCCAGGGCAGGGGGAGGAGCCGGAAACGGCCGCCGGCGCGGGGGCGCAGGGCGCGCAGTTCCGCCTCCATGGCGGCCAGGGCGCCATAATGCTCGTCCTGCTCGTCGGCACATTTGACGTAAAGAATGGTGTTGTCCGGGGCGAGCCGCGCCAGGGTATCGATGTGGGAATCGGTGTCGTCCCCGGCCAGATAGCCGTGTTCCAGCCAGAGGACATGGTCGACGCCGAAAAGCTCGCCCAGCTTTACTTCCAGTTCCGCCCGGGTCAGGTGCGGATTGCGGTTCGGTTCGAGCAGGCATTGGGCGGTGGTCAACAGCGTCCCCTCGCCGTCGCTTTCAATGCTTCCCCCTTCGAGGACCAGTCCCGGGACGGACACCCGGTGATTGCCAAAGACTCCGAGCCGGGCCAGTTCGGCGGTGATGCGATTGTCGAAATGGGCGGCGAACTTGAGACCCCAGCCGTTGAAGCCAAAGTCATAAAGGAGCGGTTCGCCTCCCTCGAAGACAGTGATCGGGCCGAAGTCCCGCGCCCAGGTGTCGTTGGTCGGCAGGGCGTAGAGCGCGACCCGGCCCAGGTCGACCCCGGCCCGGCGCAGCCTCTCGGCGATCGCTTCCGTTTCCGGGGCGACGATCAGCACCCGCTGAAAGCAGGCGACGGCCTGGACGATGGCGACGAAGACCGGCTCCACCAGGGCCAGATCCTCGCACCAGTCACTATTCATATGCGGCCAGGCGAGAAGAACGGCCTCCTGCTCTTCCCATTCGGCGGGCAAACGTCTGAGCATAAATGTAAATATCCTTATGATCCGGGGGATGAAAACGGTTTTTCAGCGGGCATCCTAGCCGATTCGCCGGAGGTTGTAAACCTCTGCCGGGGAGGACGAGATCCCCTGTTGATGGCGATACAGAACCTCGCCCCGGCGGCGCGCGGTTTCACCGAGGGGCTCCGGGATTGCGGAATTTTCACGCCGATCGCTTGATCTTCCTTACGGCTCCGGTTTTTTTAAAAGTCTCCGCAAGTATTTCAGTATCTTAAGTTGATATCGACGCCTCGGCGTTCTCAGCCTGGGGGCAAGTTTTTTCCAGAAAAGATGATTGGCGACAAGCAGAACCACCAGCGCCGCCAGCAGGTAACTGAAGCGCCCGGCCCAGAGTTCGACCCGCTGCCAGCTGGTGCCGAAGAAATAGCCGAGGCCGGGATAGGCCAGGCCCCAGAGGATGCCGCTGACGACGGCGTAAAAGGCGAAGAGGCCGGGGCGCATGCGGGCGTAGCCGGCGACGAAGGGGATGAAGGGACGAATCAGGCCGATGAAACGGCCGAGAAAGACGCTTTTGCCGCCGTGTTCGAGAAAGAAGATCTGGGATTTGCGGAAGAGTACCCGGTAGCGCCTGAACAGGGGCCGGACCAGAAGCGCCGCGCCCATTCGCGCCCCCAACCAGTAGCTGAGCAGGTCGCCGAGGATGGCGCCGAGGGTGGAGGCAGCCATCAGCGGGAGATAGGCGCCCTTGCCGTTGGCGGCGAGAAAGCCGGTGAAGACGATGAGGGTGCTCCCCGGCACGACGATTCCGGCGAAGGCCAGGGATTCGCAGAAGGATATGAAAAAGACCAGGGCGTAGTAGATCCCTCCGGTCGGCAGCCAGTGGAAAAAATCCTGAATCCAGGTTTCCATGTCCGGTCGATCAACCGCCGAAGCGCTCGTGCCAGAGGTCGAAGACCGCCGGCTTGTCTTCGCCGAATCGGCGCAGAGTCTCGCGCACTTCCTCCGGCGTCCGCTCCCGGTCGTTTTCCCGGGGGTTTTTGGAGAAGAAGAGATCGGCGTAGGTGACGATCTGCTCCTCGATGCAGAGCGGCAACATGTCGCGGATCGGCAGCGGCAGGCCCTTCTCGCGGATCTCTTCGGCGCTCAGACCGACGCCGATATGCCGTTCGCAGACCAGGGCATGCCGGGGATATCCTTCTTTTTCGAGCAGTTCCCGTCCCTTGTAGCCGTGGGCCAGATAGGGCAAGGCGCCGTGACAGCCGAGATCCGGCGCGTCCGTGTAGAAAATGCCGATATCGTGCAGCAGCGCCGCCTCGCGGACGAATTCCACATCCACCACTTCCCGCTGGGCGGCATGGCGGGCGGCCTTCACCGCCTTGGCCGCGACCCGGCCGCTGTGGCGCAGCAGGATGCGGTGGGCGAGGGAGCCGGGGGGATAGTATTTTTCGATCAGGGGGATGGGGTTCATGGTCGCCTCCTCGGGCGGGGTCGGTTGTTCCCGTGAGGATACGGGCTCATTGCAAAATCGTCGTCAATTTGGCCAAAACCTCGTCGATGACGGCCTGGGGGACGCTTTCGAGCTTGCGGGCCTGACGGGAAGCGAGATCGAGGGCACGGGGCTGATCGCAACGGATGACCCCGCTCGTCGACGTTCCACTCAAGGGAACGGCAAAGCCGGCCGTTCGCGCGAAATTCCCCCCGGTGGTGATCGGGAGCACGATCGGAGTGCGGGTGAGGCGGTTGAAGGCGCCGGGAGAGACGATCAAAACCGGGCGTCGTCCCTGCTGTTCATGCCCCAAGGTCGGGTCCAGGGAAACCAGATAGATGTCGCCCCGTTCCATCAGATCAACTCGTTGCCCGAGGGTTTTTCATCGAGCCAGTCCCGATCCTCCGGACTGATTTCGGCGGAGCCGTCACATTGGGCCAGCAGTTCATCGAGGGTGTAACGGGGCTTGACGGAAGGTTCGATCACCAGTCGGCCACCTTCCACGGTCAGGCCGACCGTTTCTCCGGGATGAAGATGCAGCAGGTCGAGAATCGCCGGCGGTACCGCCAGCATGACCGAACCGCCGACTTTGCGCAGATTGGTGGTATGCATGGGAACACTCCTTAGTGAGTTATATAAAAATATAACCTATGTCTTTCATTTATGGCAATCACGAAATTTGGAATTGAGTATCTGCTGAAAATCCGACTCGGGTCGAAATTCCTCATTGTCATCATCGGGGGGGCTGGGATAAAATTCGACCGCGTTCGACTTTTTATGGAGCAGGCGATGAGCGGTATCCGCGAAGCGAAAAAACGGGCGACCCGGCAGGCGATCATCGCGGCGGCGGTGCGGTTGTTCGCCGAGCAGGGGTTCGAAAAAACCAGTATCGAGAAGATCGCCCGGGCGGCGGGGATCGGCAAGGGGACGATCTACGGTTATTTTCGCGCCAAGGAAGAGATCTTCCTGGCCTTTTGCGAGGACGAGATCGACTACGCCTTTGCCGCCCTGGCGGAGAAAAACGATCCCGAGGCTCCCGTTCTCGAACAACTCTTGACCCTCTTTACCAGCCAGTTCCGTTTCGTCACCCGCAATCAGGAGTTCGGGCGGCTGCTGATACGGGAGATGGCCTTTCCCCGGAGCACCGGCCGGGCGCAATCGCGGGAACTCAACAGTCGTTATGTGAGCGGCGTCGGCGAAATCCTGGAGCGCGCCCGGCGGAGGGGAGAGATTGGCGAGCATTTCGATCCGTTCTCGGCTATCGGCCATCTTTATGCCCTGCATCTGCTCATGCTCTCCAGCTGGTATTCGGGTTATCTCCAGGGCGAGGCGGAAGTGACCGCCGTCCTGCGCGTGTTGCTGCGTCAGGCCCTCGCCGGCATCGGCGCGGAAGAAGAACCCTCCCGCGCGGAGCGCGAACTGTTGCAACAGCTTCAGCGTCGCACCCTGGCCGCGGAGCCTTAACGCTCCGTCGCCTGCGGCATTCTTTCATCCATAACCGAGGAATTTTTCTTATGCGCTTGTTTTTGCTGATGCTTCTGCTGCTGGTCGGCTGCGCCCAGGAAGACCCCGTCTCTTCCGTTCCCGCTTCGGCCCCGACGGCCGAGGTCAAACGGATCAACGTCGCGGTCGAGCCGGTGACGACCCGCGACCTGCGCGAACTGCTGACCCTGCCCGGTTCGCTGGAAGCCTGGGAGGATCTGCTCTTGGCCGCCGAGATCGACGGCCCGGTACGCTGGCGCGGACCCCAGGAGGGGGAGCGGGTGCGCTCCGGCGAGCCGCTGCTGCGCATCGACTCGGACAGTCGCCAAGCGGCCCTCGACCGGGCGCGCTCCGAGGCGGAACTGCGCACCGTTTCCCGCGACCGTCTGCGGCGGCTGCTCGACGAAAAACTCATCAGCCCCCAGGAATACGACAATGCCGTCGCCGCCCGGGATGCCGCCGCCGCCGAATTGCGTCAGGCCCAGGTCGCCCTGGAAAAGAGCACTCTTTACGCGCCGATCACCGGGGTGCTCGACAAGTGGCTGGTCGACCGGGGGGAGTATGTCGTCGCCGGCGCGGCGGTGGCCGAGCTGGTTCAGGTCGATCGGCTCAAGGTGCTGCTGGAAGTGCCGGAGAAGGATGTCCAATTTCTGGAGCTGGGGGAGAAGGTGCGCCTCACCCCGGCCCAGGTCAACCAGACGGGAGGGGAGGAATTTGCCGGCGAGGTCATCCATCTCGCCTACAAGGCCGATCCCCTGACCCGCACCTATACGGCGAAGGTCGAGGTGGACAACGGAGGGGGGCGGCTGCGGCCGGGGATGATCGTGCGCGTCTCCGCCCTGCGCCGGGAGCTGCCCGGGGCGATCGCCATCCCGCTGCACGCCGTCGTCGACCAGGAAGGGCGCAAGCTGGTCTACGTCGCCGAGGACGGGACGGCGCGGCAGCGGGACGTGCGCCTCGGTCCGGTCATCGACGGCCGGGTGGTGGTCGAGGTCGGGCTGAGCCCGGGGGAGGCGCTGCTGGTCAAGGGACAGCATCTGGTCAACGACGGTTCCCCTATCGTCGTCACGGAGCCCTGAGATGCTCATCACCAATGCCGCCATCCAGCGCCGGGGCACCGTCTATGTGCTGATGTTCATCGCCGCCGTCGTCGGCGTCTACAGCTATCTGACCCTGCCCCGGGAGTCCAACCCGGACATCACCGTTCCCTATGTCCTGGTGGTAACCAATTACGAGGGGGTGGCGTCGGAGGATGTCGAGTCCCTCATCACCCTCCCCATCGAACGTAAGCTCAAGGGGCTCAAGGAGTTGGAGGAGATCCGCTCGGTGAGCGCCGAGGGCTCGTCGATGATCACCATCGAATTCCATCCCGACGTGGATATCGACGACGCCCTGCAGTGGGTGCGGGACAAGGTCGATCAGGCCAAGGGGGATCTCCCCAACGATCTGGAGGAAGACCCGTCGATCCTCGAAATCAACCTCTCCGAGTTCCCCATCCTCATGGTCGCCATTTCCGGGGATGTGGGGGAGACCGTCCTCAAGGGGGTTTCCGAGGAGTTGGAGGAGCGCATCGAGGAGATTCCCGGGGTGCTCGACGTGGTCCTGACCGGCGCCCGCGAACGGCAGGTGCGGGTCGAGTTCGATCCCGACCGCCTCGCCGCCTACCGCCTCTCCTTCGCCGAGATTCTCGCCGCCATCCAGCGGGAAAACGTCAATATCCCCGGCGGCAGTATCGATCTCGGCGAGGGCAAGTACCTGCTGCGCATCCCCGGCGAATTCACCGATCCCAACCAGATCGACAACCTGGTCATGGTCACCCGCGACGGGCGTCCCATCTACTACAAGGATGTGGCGACGGTCGACTTCACCTTCGAGGACCGGCTCAGTCATGCCCGCCTGGGGGGGCAACAGAGCATCAGCCTGGCGGTGAAGAAACGTACCGGCGAGAACATCATCGCCGTCGCCGACCAGGTTTTCGCCCTGCTGGAAGGGGCGCGCGAGCTGGTGCCCGAGGGGATCTCCCTGGAAGTGACCCTCAATCAGTCCAAGGATATCCGGCGCATGGTCGGCGAGCTGGAAAACAACATCCTTACCGGCCTGATTCTCGTCGTCGCGGTCCTCTTTCTCTTTCTCGGCCTGCGCAACTCGCTCTTCGTCGCCCTCGCCATCCCCTTTTCCATGCTACTCTCCTTTGTCGTCATCCAGGCCTTGGGCATGACCCTCAACATGGTCGTCCTCTTCAGCCTGATCCTCGCCCTGGGGATGCTGGTCGACAACGCCATCGTCATCGTCGAGAACGTCTACCGGCACATGCAGGAGGGGAACGGCCGGGTCAAGGCGGCACGCATCGCCGCGTCCGAAGTTGGCTGGCCGGTGATCTCCTCGACCCTGACCACCCTCTGTGCCTTTTTCCCCATGATCTTCTGGCCGGGGATCATGGGCGAGTTCATGAAGTTTCTGCCCATCACCCTCATCATCACCCTGAGCGCCTCGCTCTTCGTCGCCCTGGTCATCAATCCCGTGCTCTGCGCCGGTTTCATGCGCCTGCGCTTTTCGGAACTCCATCCCCAGGAAGACCGCACCCTCATTGTGCGGCTCTATCGGCGAACGCTGGAAGTCGCCCTCGATCACAGCCTGCTCGTCGCCCTGGCCGCCTTCGCCCTGCTCATCGGTATTTCCGCCCTTTACGGCAGATTCGGTCACGGTCTGGAGTTTATGCCCGATACCGAGCCGAACCGGGCCTATGTGGAAATCAAGGCGCCGGAAGGCTCCCGCCTCGACAGCACCGACCTCCTGGTCCGTCAGGTCGAGAAGCTGGCCCTGGCGGAGCGGGATATCCGCTTCGTCACCGCCGAGGCCGGGGTGGCGCCGAGTGGCGAGGCCGGGGCCGAGAGCGGTGCGCAGTCGCACATGGGCAAGGTTTCCATGGAATTCGTCGAACGGGGCGAGCGACACGAGCGTTCAGACGCGGTGCTGGAACGTCTGCGCCGCGCCCTGGCCGGGTTCGCCGGGGCCGAACTCAAGGTCGAGAAGGAACAGCACGGTCCGCCCACGGGCCCGCCCGTCAACATCGAAATCAGCGGCGAGAATATCGAGACCCTGCAGGCGCTGGTGGCGCAGGCGCGCAAGCTGATCGCCGAGGTGCCCGGACTGGTCGATCTCAAGGACGACTTCGCCCGGGCCAAGCCGGAAATCCAGGTGCTGGTCGATCGCGAGAAGGCGTCCCTGCTCAACCTTTCGACCTCGGAGATTTCCAATATGGTCAAGGCCGCCATCAGCGGCAGCAAACTCGGCACCTACCGCTACGGTCAGGACGAATACGATATCGTCGTGCGCCTGCCCGAAGAGCGCCGCGAGCGGCTGGTCGATATCGAGAATCTGCTCATTCCCACCCCCGGCGGCGATCCCGTCCCCCTTTCGACGGTGGCGACCATTCGCCTCGCCGCCGGCTTCGGCTCCATCCGCCACCTCGACCAGAACCGAGTGGTGACCATCTCCGCCAACACCCTGGGGCGCAACAGCAACGAGGTGCTCAAGGAGGTGCAACAGCGGCTGGTCGGGCTGAAACTCCCCGGCGGCTACCAGCTGGCCTTTTCCGGCGAGCAGGAAGAGCAGCAGAAGGCTATCGATTTTCTCGGAAAGGCCTTTCTCGCCGCGCTCTTTCTCATCGCCCTGGTGCTCGTCACCCAGTTCAATTCCCTCTCCCAGACCCTGATCGTCATGACCTCGGTTATTCTCTCCCTCACCGGGGTGCAGATCGGGTTGCTCGTGACCAACACGCCTTTCGGCGTCATCATGACCGGCATCGGCGTCATTTCCCTGGCCGGGGTCGTGGTCAACAACGCCATCGTCCTCATCGACTACATCAACCAGCTGCGCGCCCAGGGGATGCCCCTGCGCGAGGCGCTCATCCGCGCCGGCACGGTCCGCTTCCGCCCGGTCATGCTCACCGCCGTCACCACCATCCTCGGTCTGCTGCCCATGGCCGTGGGGATCAGTTTCGATTTCCGCTCCCTGAGTTGGGAGATCGGCGGCGAATCGGCGGAGTGGTGGGGGCCGATGGCGGTGGCGGTGATCTTCGGCCTGACCTTCGCCACCCTGCTGACCTTGGTGGTGGTGCCGGTGTTCTATAAATTGATGGCGCGGTGGATGGAAAGGAAAGAAGCGGAAGGGGAAGGATAGGAGGGGGCGGGTTAAACGAACGGCATCGGCCGGAGGCGATAAAATACCGCCTCCGGCCGATTTTTGTTGGGTGGGAGGGGCTTCAGGACCAGCGCAGGCTGAAATCCTTCATCCGGTAAATCACCTTGCCGTCGACGGTCAGGTAGCCGTCGGCGGTGAGCAGGTGTTGGTCGTCGTCGACGGCGGTGACGACCGCTTCGATGGTGATTTTTTGATTGTCGGGGATGATTTGCCCCCGGTAGTTCCACTGGTGGCGCATCCCTTGGGCAACGGTTTCCAGATGGGTGGAGGGGGCGCCCCCCCAGCGTTTGACCGCCACGACCTTGAGCAGTTGCAAAAAGGATTCGAGGCCGAGGGAGCCGGGACAGACGGGATCCTGGTAGAAGTGGGCCTGGAAGAACCACTCTTCGGGGTCGACCCGCTTCGTTCCCCGGATGAAGCCGAGCCCCTGGGGGCCGCCGTCGGCGACGAAGAGCTCGATGGCATCGACCATGCGCAGCTGCTGGTCGGGGAAGGGGGCGTCGACCGGGTAGGGGAAGGCCTCGCTTCGGGAAATCTCCTCGGCGCTCGGCTGGTAGGGCTTGGCGTCGCGCACCCCGACCTGCTGGGCGAGGGAGGCGGCGGAGAAGAAGCCGAAGACCGTATCGCCGGTGTAGACCGGCCCCTGGGCGTCGCTGATCTCGAAGTCGTAGCTCTGGATGATCATGCCGCCGCTGCTGGAGATGCGGGTGATCTTGACGCGGGTGGTCAACGTCCCCGATTGGGGCGTCACCGGCCGGTGCTGCACGGCGTTGCCGTCGAGGTTGCGGAAGCGCAGGTCGATGTCGCTGGTCAGGGCGCTGCCGAGGTAGGCGGCGAGCCAGCCGCAGGGTTGCAGGCCGGTTTCGAGAAGGACCGCGAAGGGCATCTCCGGCTGGCGGCCGGCGGCGAAATACCAGGCGTCGGCAGGGACGTCGTACTCGGCCTCGATCGTTACGCCCGGCACCAGCTTCCAAGGTTCGCCGTCGATGGCGACGATGCGGTCGAGGAACTGGAAGGGCGGGCGGGGCAGCCGGGCGATTCTGCGCTCCCGGTCGAAGATCCGGTAGGGCTCGCCGAAGGCCTCCGAAGGATTACCGGCGGAAAAGGCGAGAATCTTCTCGTAATCGTAGAGGGCCGGACGCCGGCCCGCGACCAGTCCGGGGGCGGACGTTTGTGACGATTGTCCGGGCGATTCATGAATCGCCCCTACGCGCCACAACCCTTCGACCTTCTCCCGGGTCAATCCCGCCAGGCGCACCGACATGTTGGGAATTTCCACAATGGCCTTGCCGTCGGCGAACATCAGGGCGTCGACGATGGCGAAGGGTGCCGGGCCGTAGCCCAGTTCCTTGATGCTCACCTGATAGGTGACGACCTTCGTCGTCTCGATTACCTGTCCCCGGCATTTGAGGCCGCTGGCGACGCCGGGCACCGGCTCGCACCAGGTCTCCCCGGCCGCGCCGACCCAGCCCATCCGCAGCAGGTAGATGCGCAGGGTGTGCATGCAGCACTCGTACATCAGGGTGCCGGGCATGACCCGGTCGTCGACGAAGTGGCAGGTGAGAAACCAGGCATCGGGGCGGATGTCCATCTCGGCGCGGATCTGGCCGAGGCCGTAACGCCCGCCCTGGGGATCGAGCTCGATGACCCGGTCGACCAGCTTGAGCAGGCCGCCGGGGAGGGTGTGGGGACGTCCGAGGTCGAGATCGGCGAAGCGCGACCCGAAGGCCTGCGCGAGATCACCGGCGTAGATGGCGTCGACCTGGGCCTCGTTGTAGGCTTCCTTCGCCATCGGTGCCAGTTCCAGCCAGTCGGCGGGAAGCTTTCCCGGCTGCGGTCGCAGATCGAGCTTGGTGTGGACGATGCCCTTGCCCGCCTCCAGTTCCTCGGCGGTGAAGAAGCCGGCGCAGCCGTCGCGCCTGGAGAGGAGCGGTTCGCCGTCCACCGTCGCCTCGAAGTGGAAGCGGAAGAGATAGGTTTGGTCCTGGCGGAAGAACTGATCGATGTGGATGTCGTAGCGGATGATCTCCCCCGGCACCGGCAGGCTGCGGTGGAAGGTGACGACGGCGTCGAGCAGGCGGTAGACCGCCAGCCCCCGGGTGATGAAATCGATCCCCAGATAGCCCGAAAGCCAGAGGTCGGCCTGCCCCGCCTCGACGGCGATGCAGGTGGGGATGCGGCCGCCGTCGAGATACCAGCGATCCGCCGTCACGTCATGTTCGGTGACGACCCGGCCGTGACTCATGGAGCGCGGCACCCCCTCGACTTCGACGATGCGGTCGACCAGCATCAGCGGCTCGTCGGGGAGGCGCACCCGGGTCGGGAAGCGGTCCGCCTCGGCGAACTCGGGACCGAGCATTTTGGCGATGGAACCGATGGCCGCCTCCATGCACATCTCCCGACTGAAGCGGGCCGGGCGGGCAGGGGGCGTGGGTGGTGTGGATGGCACTGGAACGGAGGCGAAGAGGTCGGCGTCCGGAGCGGCGGGGGGGGCCTCTCCCCCCTGGCCGCCTCGGGCCAGCAGTTCCATATGCCAGTTGAGATTTTCCGTCAGTGCCCGGCGCAGACCATTGGCGAAGCTGAGATAGGCAGCGTGCCCCTCGGCCCCGGCGGCGGTCAGCCGCTCCAGCGGAGCGAGCAGGGGATTTTCGGCAAGCACGGCGACCGGCGCTGACGGCGCGGCTTTCGGCGTCGCGGTCGGCATCACCGGCGTGACCGGGGTCGACGGCGTGGCCTGGGGTCGGTTAACGACCGCTGCCGAAGTGGGGATGGAAGGTCCATCCGCCCCCTGGGGCGTATCCGCCGGCGGAAGGGGCGGGGCGAAAGGCGCGCCGCCGATCACGGCGGCGATCAACGATGTCGCCGGTTTCGCGGCCTTGGCCATGGAGGCTTCCGGATAGAGGGCGGCGACGTCGACCGGCAAGCCTTCGGCGAGGCACTGGGCGAGCAGGCGCAGGATCAGGGAGACGGCATCGGCGCCGGGATAACAGGCGGCCCGGGCGAAATGGGGACGATCCTTGAGAATGCGGCCGATCATGCGGGTGCAGGAATTGCCGGGTCCCAGTTCCAGGAAGATGCGGGCGCCGTCGGCGTAGAGCTGTTCGACCACCTTTGGGTAATCGACGGTATCGAGGGCCTGGCCGAGAATGGCGTCGGCCACGCTGTTTTCATCCAGGGGATAGGAGCGCCCCAGGGCGCAGCTGTAGAAGCGCAGGCCTTCGGGGGGCGTGGTCGGAAAACGGTGCAGTTCCCGGTAGCGCTGGGCGACCTGGTCGGCGACCGGGCAATGGACCGTGGTCACGCCGCGCAGGGGGATGAAGGTCGCGCCGAGGCGTCTGACTACTCGTTCGAGATCGGTACGTCGGCCGCCGATGACACACTCTTCGTAGGTGTTGACGATCAGCAGATAGACCCGCTCCTCGGCGGCGAGGGCCTGCCGTACCTCTTCCGCCGGGGCGGCGACCAGGCCCAGGCTCCAATCCACTTCTTCCTCCGGCGGCAGCTTCCAGGTCCGGCGGGCGGCCTGGCAGGGTCCGGCCAGATCTTCGGTGAATAGGGTCGATTCCCGCAGGCGCCGGGCCATGCCGTCGCGATCCTTCCAGACGCCGAAGGAAAAGAATCCGGCCGATTCGCCGAGGCTGTAGCCGCTCACCAGTTGCGGTTCGATGGCGAAGCCTCGCACCAGGTCGCTGACCGCCGTGCCAAGAGCGACCTGGGCGATGACCAGGGCGTTGTGATGCTCGTGGATTGCCTCGTTCAAGCTCTCCCCCCAGAAGTGCTGGGGCAGATACTGAC
>CALJLX010000112.1 GCA_937982495.1 uncultured Desulfuromonas sp. | reverse complement strand
GATGGTAAAGGGGGCCTCGCCGAGACCGAACACCGACACCTCCAGAAAAGCTCCGGGCTCAAAGACCAGTGGCGTGTCGAAGCGGAGGCGGAACAATTTTTCCCTCGCGGTCAGCTCCTGCACCTTCATAATCTCAGACAATTGCGGTCGATATTCGGCACCGGGTACGGTGGACGTTTCAGGCAGTGCCCGTTCCGCGAAGAGCCCGTTAAGTACCTGCCGGGGATCGATGCGACCAAGACATTCGCGGCTGCATCGGCCACAGCCGACACAGGCGGTGCGCCGATGTTTTTCCCAAAGATATTTGTATTTACGGAAGAACCGGTGCCGCTGTCGGTCGGCCTGATTACCCCGGAACTCCTCGCCGCCGGCAACCCGGGTGAACTGATCAAACTGGCAGGAATCCCAGGTCCGCACCCGCGCCCCCCCTTCGAGGCCGAGGTCGAGGCGATCCTGGACGTTGAAGCAATAGCAGGAGGGACAAAGCAGGGTGCAGGCGCCGCAACCGAGACAACGGTCCCCGATTTCCTGCCAGAGGGGATGCTCGTAGGCATCGCCGAGCAGCGGCGCCAGGGATTCCACGGAAAAACGCAAGCCCACCTCGCACTGTTTGGTTTGCAACGGCAAGGGCGGCTCACCCGGCCGGACGGCCACCTGCGGGGCGTGCCGGGCCAGCATGTGCTCGCCCTGGGCGCTGCCGCAGCGCACCAGATAGCCATTATCGAGGCGGTGCAGAAAGAGATCGAAGCCGCCGGCGATCCGGTCGGTTCCCATGCTGGTGCAGAAGCAGTGCTCGTCGGGAAGGCAATCGACCCCCACCAGCAGGGTAACGGCGCGCTTGGCCCGGTAGGCGCTGTCGGCCTCCCCCTCGAACAGGCAGTCGTCGAGAACCCGCACCGCGTGCAGGTCGCAGGGATGCATACCGAAAATCACCCGCGGCGGCGCCGCCGTTTCCGCCTCCAGCAGCACCGAGCCGCCAAGACGGAAGCGAAACAGCTGCTCCCAGTTGGGGAAAAGGAATTTCTTCGGGGAATGGACCCGGGGGGGGAATTCCAACCGCAGCAGGGCCGGATCGTCGATCCGACCCATGGTCAAGCGCCCGTGCGACTCCTGGACGCCAACGACTTCGTAGGCGCTCGCGAGGGACCGTACCAGCTGTTCGATCTCGGCACGGCTGATCGGCCGCCAAGAACTGGCTTCGACGGAATCCTTCGGCTGGAAAGGGGTCATGGCGTGCTTCGTCGGGAAAGATCGACCTGCAAAAGGAGGCCGAAACGTGCGCGGCATACGAACCAGATCAGTCTAGGCGAGAGGGGTTCTCGGCGTCAAGAGAGGGATTAACCCGGCGAAAAGCCAGAGCCCGCCTCGCGGCGGGCTCTGGCGGACAAACCCAAAAAACCTTAATGATGCTCCTCGGCCTCGAGAATCGGCAGATAATTCACCGCGATCTTGTACAGCAGCACGCCGAAGGCGATAAAGGCGAAGGTGACGGCGAACTCGCCGACCGAGGGAAAGTAGTTGAAACCGGGGGCCATGTCGACGCCGATGAGAAAGACGTTGAAGCGGTTGAGCACCACGCCGCAGATCACCGACAGGGCGCAGAGGAAGAGCTTGCTGCCGTGCATCCGCACGCTCTGCCGCTTGAGCAGGAAGTAAGGCACCACGAACAGCGAGATCGGAAGAGCACACGTCTGAACTCCAGTCACGAATCACCATCTC
>CALJLX010000111.1 GCA_937982495.1 uncultured Desulfuromonas sp. | reverse complement strand
TACTTCATCGAAAAGCGGGCACCGGTCTCGGGGGCGCGCGGGCTGATGGAATACCAGTGCCGGATGCTCGGCAGCCTCGGCGAGACCGGCGATTTCATCCTCGGTGTCACCGTGCCGGTCACTTCGCTGTGCCCCTGCTCCCGGGAGATCAGCGCCCGCGGCGCTCACAACCAGCGCAGCGCCGTGACCGTGCAGGTGCGCTACCGCGACCACATCTGGCTGGAGGATCTCATCGACTGGATCGAGGCCTGCGGCAGCGCCCCGGTCTACTCCCTGCTCAAGCGCGAGGACGAAAAGGCGGTGACCGAGCAGGCCTACGACAACCCCAGGTTCGTCGAGGACATCGTCCGGGCGGTCACGGAAAAGTTGCAACACATTGAAAACATTACCTGGTTCCGGGTCGAGTGCGAAAATTTCGAATCGATCCACAACCATTCGGCCTACGCCCTGGTCGAACAGCGGCGCTGACCGCGCCTGTGGACAAACCTGTGGAAGAGGTGGATAAACCGGCGGGGGAACTGCATACAGTCGACCGAAGCCGAACCCTCCCGCCAGCCCTCGGCATCTTCGCCAAGGAACCGCGCCCGGGACAGGTCAAGACCCGATTCTGCCCCCCGCTGACCCCGGAGGACGCGGCGCAGCTCTACCGGGCCTCCCTCTTCGAAACCCTGGAGCGGATGCAGGGGGGAGCCTTCGCCCCTGCGCTCTTCCACGCCGGCGACGCCGACTGGTTCGCGGCCCACTGCCCCGGCCTGCCCCGTCTTCCCCAGGGCGAGGGGGATCTCGGCCGGCGCCTGGAACGGGCCATGGCCTGCCTGCTGGGACAGGGCGCCCCGGCGGCGGCCCTGATCGGCAGCGACAGTCCCGACCTCCCCGTGGAACAGGTGGAGGCGGCCTTCGCCCTGCTGGAGACGGCCGACCTCGTGACGATTCCCGCCGCCGACGGCGGCTATGTGCTCATCGGCGCGCGCGGCGCGCATCCGGAGCTCTTTCGCGACATGCCCTGGAGCACCTCCGAACTGCTCGCCGCCACCCGCCGCCGGGCCGAGGAGCTGGCCCTCGACTACCGGGAACTGCCCCCCTGGGAAGACTTGGACGATCTTGCCGCCCTGCGCCGCCTGATCGAACGCTCCCCCCATTCGGCCACGGCCCGCCACGCCCTGGCCCATCTGGCCCGGCACCTGCCCACCGAGGGGCTTGCCATGTCCCGCCCCGGGGAGGTATAACGGGCCAGGACCCGCGGCAAGGAAGAACATCGTGACCGATCTGCAATACCTCGAAAATCT
>CALJLX010000110.1 GCA_937982495.1 uncultured Desulfuromonas sp. | reverse complement strand
TCCGTCGGGGGGTAAAGATCGACAACCTGGTGCAGATCGCCCACAACGTGGTGGTGGGGGAGGATACGGTGATCGTCGCGCAGGTCGGGATCGCCGGCAGCACCGAGATTGGCCGTCATTGTACTTTCGGAGGGCAATCGGGGACGGCGGGCCATCTGAAGATCGGTGATCATGTCACCGTCGGCGGGCGCGGCGCCGTCGCCGGCCATGTTCAGGCCAAACAGATTATTTCCGGAACCCCGGCGATCGATCATCAGGACTGGCTTAAAGCTTCCATGGTCTTCGCCAAGCTTCCGGAAATGCGCCGGGAAGTCAATCGGCTCAAACGCCGGCTTGAAGAGTTCACGGATAAAATCAAGGAGAGTTGAAGCAGATGGTTCTGAATACCGTGGAAATCATGAAACACCTGCCCCATCGTTATCCCTTTCTGCTGGTCGACAAGATCATCGAGGTCGAAGCGGGCAAGCGAATCGTCGGGGTCAAGAACGTCACCATCAACGAGCCTTTCTTCCAGGGTCATTTCCCGGGGCACCCGATCATGCCGGGGGTTCTCATCATCGAAGCGATGGCCCAGGTCGGCGGACTCTTCGCCCTGGTCAGCGGGGAGGTCGGCGAGGACAAGGTGACCTATTTTGTCGGCATCGACAACGCCAAGTTTCGCAAGCCCGTCGTCCCCGGCGATACCTTGCGCTTTGAGCTGGAGAAAGTCAGCTGCCGGCGCGGGATTTACTGCTTTGCCGGCAAGGCCTTTGTCGAAGGCGTTCTCGTGGCCGAGGCGGAACTGAAAGCGACCTTCGCCGACCGCTAGTGAGTCGGCTGTTCTCCGTCACCCCCTGGTTCACGCTTTCCGTCGTCCCGCTGTCTTGTTCCCACTCACGCCCAGGATCGTCATGATACATTCCACTGCCATTGTTCATCCCGGAGCGCGCATTGCCGAAGGTGTCGACATCGGCCCTTATTCAGTCATCGGTGAGCATGTCGTCATCGGCGCCGGAACTGTCATCGGCCCCCATGTGGTGATCGAAGGCTTCACCGAAATCGGTCGCGACAACCACATTTTCCAGTTCGCTTCCATCGGCGCCGCGCCGCAGGATCTCAAATTCCGGGGCGGCGAAACCCGTCTGCGTCTTGGCGACCGCAATACCGTTCGCGAGTTCGTGACCCTGCATTGCGGCACCGAGGACGGCGGCGGTGAAACGACCATCGGCAACGACAATCTTTTTCTGGCCTATTCCCATGTCGCGCACGATTGCCATGTGGCGAACCGGGTCATTCTCTCCAACGGCGCAACTCTCGCCGGGCATGTCCGAGTCGACGATTTCGCCATTCTCAGCGGACTCTGCGCCGTTCATCAGTTCACCCGTATCGGTTGTCACGTAATGGTTGCCGGTGGTTCCATGGTGGCGCAGGATGTCGCGCCCTATACCATGGTTCAAGGGGATCGGGCCAAGACCGTCGGACTTAACCTTGTCGGTTTGAAACGGCGGGGCTTTTCCGAGGAGACCCTGCGGGTGATCAAGAAGGCCTATCGGCTGGTTTTCCGTTCGGGGCTCAAGGTGGAGGAGGCTTTAGCCCGCATCGATGCCGAACTGGAAAGTATTCCGGAACTCTCGGTCTTCGTCGAGTTTGTCCGGCAGAGCGAACGGGGCGTTGCCCGCTAGGGGATAGTCATCATGGGAAAATTGCGCGCGGCGGTCATCGGGGTTGGTTATCTGGGCCGCTTTCACGCCCAGAAATTCGCCATGCTCGACGATGTGGAGCTGGTCGGCGTGGTCGACGCCAACGGCGACCGGGCGGCGGAAGTCGCCGCCGAGGTGGGGGCGCGGGCCTTCACCGACCATCGGGAGGTGCTGCCACTGGTCGATATGGTCTCGGTGGTGGTGCCGACCCAGTACCATTTCGAGGTGGCCCGGGATGCTTTCGAAGCCGGCTGTCATGTTTTGCTGGAAAAACCGGTCACCCGTACCGTCGAGGAGGCCGACCGGCTCGTCGCCCTGGCCCGGGAAAAGAACCTGATCTTCCAGGTCGGCCATCTGGAGCGTTTCAATCCGGCCATTCTCGCCCTGCGCGGGGTGATCAACAATCCCCGTTTTATCGAGTCCCATCGCCTGGCCCCTTTCAAGCCTCGGGGCACCGACGTCAACGTGGTGCTCGACCTGATGATTCACGACATCGACATCATCCTGAGCATTGTCGGTTGTCCGATCAAGACGGTGAATTCCGTGGGGATTCCCGTGCTTTCCCCGGAGGTCGACATCGCCAACGCTCGCCTGCAGTTCGAGAACGGCTGCGTGGCCAACGTCACCGCCAGTCGGGTAAGCCGGGAGGCGATGCGCAAGGTACGGATCTTCCAGCCCGATGCCTATATTTCCATCGACTACCAGGAGCGCAAGATCGCCATTTACCGCAAGTTGGAAGGGGAGTCGATGATCCCCGGCCTGCCCAACATCACCATGGAGCAGAAGAGTTTCGATCAGAGCGACGCCCTGCTTGAAGAGGTCCGCTCCTTTGTCGAGGTGGTCGGATCGGGCGGGCGGCCGGTGGTCTCCGGCGAGGATGGGCGGCGGGCCCTGGAGGTCGCTCTTCAGATCAACACCCGCCTCTGATCGCGGATTTGAATTTGCGAAGGAATGCGACGGCGATGCTCCCACCGATGGGCCTCGCTGTTCGTTTTTGTAAGCCAACCGAGAAAAGGATAAACGCATGAACATACCGATGGTCGATCTCAAGGGGCAGTTTCGCGAGTTGCAGGCCCAGATCGAGGCCGGATTCCGCGACGTTTGTGAAACCACCCAGTTCATTCTCGGCCCCCGTGCCAAGGCCTTGGAAGAGGAAGTCGCCGCCTACTGCGGGGTCAAGCACGCCATCGGCGTCGCTTCCGGCA
>CALJLX010000109.1 GCA_937982495.1 uncultured Desulfuromonas sp. | reverse complement strand
ACATTGTCGCCATGGCCGCCGAGTATGCCCGTCGGGTGCAGGAGGATTACTGTTGCGCCAAGTGCACGCCCGGCAAGCGCGGCACCCGGGTGATGCAGGATGCCCTGGCGCGAATCCTCGCCGGCCAGGGCGCGGAAGAAGATCTCGCCACCATCGAAGGTCTCGGGGAGTTGCTGAAAAACTGCAAATGCACCCTGTGCATGACCTCGGTCGTTCCGGTGATCGATACCATCAAGCACTTCCGCGAGGATTACCTGGCCTATATCCGCGGTGCGCGCAAACCGGCCGCTTCGGGCAAGTATGTGGTCAAGTTGACCGCGCCCTGTCAGGACCGTTGTCCGGCGCATATCGATATTCCCGCTTATGTCGAGGAAATCAAGGACTACCGTCCCGACGAGGCGCTCGCGACCATCCGCGAAAACATGCCGTTGCCCTCGGTCTGTGGCCGGGTTTGCCCCCATCCCTGCGAAACGGCTTGCCGACGCAAGAATGTCGACGACTCGGTAAGTATCATGGTGCTCAAGCGCACCGCTTCCGATTACGAGTGGCAGCACAACCAGATCCCGCCCATGCGCCCGAAACCCCGCAAGAGCAAGACGGTGGCGGTGGTCGGAGCCGGGCCGGCCGGACTGACGGCGGCCTATTATCTGGCCCTGGAAGGCTATCCGGTCACCATCTATGAAGCCCTCCCCGAAGGTTTCGGCGGCGGCATGATCGCCGTGGGTATTCCCGCCTACCGGATGCCCCGTCATATTCTGCAACGGGATATCGATATCATCGAGAGCCTGGGCGTGAAGATCATTTACAATACCCGGGTCGGCAAGGATATCTCCCTGCCCGAACTGAAGGAAAAGTACAATGCCGTCTTTCTCGCTCCCGGCGCTCATCGCAGCAAGCCGATGGGGGTGGAAGGGGAGGATAAGGGCTACAAGGGCTTCCTGCCCGGCGGCATCGACTTCCTGCGGGAAGCCTACATGGGGCGCCCGACGGGCATGGGCAAAAAGGTCGTCGTCGTCGGCGGCGGCAACACCGCCATTGACTGCGTCCGCGTCGCCTTACGCGAAGGCGCCGAGGAATCGATCCTGCTCTACCGCCGTTCCCGCAAGGAAATGCCCGCCGATGTCTGGGAGGTTGACGGGGCCGAAGAGGAAGGCGTGCGTTTCGAATTCCTGGTGCTGCCGACCAAAATCATTGTTGATGACAAGGATCGGGTGACTGGAGTCGAGTGCGTGCGCATGGAGTTGGGCGAGCCCGATGCCTCCGGTCGCCGCCGTCCGCAACCGATGCCCGGGAGTGAATTCGTCGTCGAGTGCGACACCGTCATCCCGGCCATCGGCCAGGATCCCGACCTGGGTTTCATCCCCGAAAAGATGGGGATCGATATCACCAAGTGGAATACCGTGGTGACCAAGTCCCTGCCGCTGAAGAGCCCCAAGGGCCGTGATCTCAACGACAGTATGGGGAATCCCCTCTCCCGCACCCTGATCACCGACCTGGAAGGGGTCTTCGCCGGTGGCGACGCCGAAATCGGGCCGCTTACCGTAGTCGCCTGCGTCGGCAACGCCCACCGCGCCGCCCGCGTTATTCAGCGTTGGCTGGAAGAGGGCAAGGCCTATCTGGCCGACGAAGAGATCCTCGAAG
>CALJLX010000108.1 GCA_937982495.1 uncultured Desulfuromonas sp. | reverse complement strand
TTTCTTGACAGAAGCGCCGTCGCGATGCTATAAATCATCCCACAACTTGAACCCCTAACGGCCACGGGACGCTGCGCCTGTGGCCTTTTCTTTCGTTAAGGACAGCGTCATGCCCGGAAAAAAACGATCCGCAGGAGATTATATCGATGCCCGTTGCACCCGCTGCCGGGTCGTGACCAACCACACCATCATCGCCATGGTCGGCGAGCAGGTGGTGCGTGTGCAGTGCAACACCTGCGGCGGGACGCACAACTACCACGCACCCAAGGCCGAGAAGCCGGCGGGGGAAGTGAAAAGCCGCGCGGCGACGACGCCGAAAGCCCCCAAGGAAGCCAAGTCCGCCCTCTCCAGGGCGGTGCTGCTGGAGCAGGCCCAGTGGCAGGACGCCAGTCGCGACGCCGACCCGGCCGGCGCCGTTCCTTACCGGATGGACGCGAGCTTCAAGGTCAACAACTGGGTGAGCCACCCGACCTTCGGCTTCGGCCTGGTCCTCGCGGTGACGGGGGACAAGGTGGAGATTCTCTTTCAGGATGGGAAGAAGCTGCTGCGCTGCCGGGGGTAGGCAGGGATGGATTTCGCCGCGCTGCACGACTGGGATCTCGACCCGCGCCAGGCGGTGGCCCTGCAACGGGAGTTGGCGGAGCAGGTGCGATTGATGCCGACGGTCGCCAAATCGCCGGCGACGGTGGCGGGAGTGGATGTTTCCTACGAGAAGCACGGCGATCACTTCTTCGCCGCCGTCGTCGTCCTCGATTTCGCGACCCTGACCGTCATCGATCAGGCCTGGGCCGACGACCGGGTCGACTTTCCCTATATCCCCGGCCTCCTTTCCTTCCGCGAACTGCCGGTTCTGCTCGCAGCCTTCCGCCGGCTCAAGACCCTTCCCGACCTGGTTCTGGTCGACGGCCAGGGCATCGCCCATCCCCGCCGCATCGGCCTGGCCAGCCATCTCGGCCTGTGGCTGAACCTGCCGACCGTCGGCTGCGCCAAAAGTCGCCTCTGCGGTATTCATGACGAGCCGGGGATGAAGCGAGGGGAGGCGGCGCCGCTGCTGCTGGGGGATGAGGTGGTGGGGATGGTGTTGCGGACGCGGGATCGGGTCAAACCCCTGTACGTTTCTCCCGGGCATCTGCTCGATGTGGAAAGCGCGACGCGACTGACCCTGGCCTGCACCCGCCGCTACCGCATGCCCGAACCGACCCGCCTGGCCCATCGTTTGACCAACCAACTCCGCAAAGCCGCTCGCCCCGCCTAGCTCCTTGTAACAATTATTATTTCGTAGTAAACCCCTTTAAACCACCCCTTATCAGTGGAGACTTAAAGGCCTCCCCCCTGACAAGGGGGGACCGAGGGGGGGTATTTCAGCAACTCCCGCAGGGCCTCCGCCCGCTCCTCGCCCAAACTCCCTTTTTTTACCGCCAGCGCGACCGTTTCTCGCCCAAGAATCCGATAAATTTCCCGCAGTTCCTCCGGAAGTTCCGCCAGGGCCTCCAGGTGCTGGGCGACGGTACCGACATCGCCGCGGGCGATGGGGCCGGTCAGCGCCCGGGGGGGATCGAGGGCGGTCAGGTTGCGGATGGTTCCTTGCAGCAGGGGATTGAGCAGTTTGACCGCCTCCTCCTCGGCGAAGCCGCAATGGGCGAGCATCCGCCCCGACAGGGCGGCAAGGGTGACGAGATAGTTGGAGGCGACGCAGGCGGCGGCGTGGTAGAGAGGTTTCTGTTCGCCGCGGATGCGGAAGGGGATGCCGCCCATATCCCGCGCCAGCTGTTCGCCGAAGGCCAGGAGATCCTCATCCCCTTCCACCGAGAAGGGGGTTCCGGGCAGGTTGCGGACGCCGGCGACGGCGTCGGCGAAGGTTTGCAGGGGATGCAGGGAAAGGGCCCGGACCTTGGGGCCTTCCCCCGCGTTGAGGATGGCGGCGGGGTGCAGACCGCTGAAGTGGATGAGCACCGCCCCCTCGGCCAGCCGACCTTCCCGGCGCAAGGTGGCGGCGGTTTCGGCGAGGGCATCGTCGGGCACCGCCAGCAGCACGACGTTGCCCTGGCCGGCGCGGGCCGGGTCGGTGGTCGCCGCGTCGCGGCTGCCGACGAAACGGGCGGCGGCCAGGGCGCGAGCGGCATCCCGGCCGATGACGGCGTGCACCGAATGCCCGGCCTCGGCGAGCAGGGCGGTCACCGCTTGTCCCAGGCGGCCGGGGCCGATCAGGACGATGCGCTGCTTCATTGCACCGGCGTCTCCAGGCAGCCGACCTTCTCGATCTCCGCCAGCATGCGGTCGCCGCTCTGCACCGCGCCGACGCCGGAAGGGGTGCCGGTGAGAATCACATCCCCTTCCTCCAGGGTGAAGATTTCCGACACCGCCCGGATGATCTCGGGGATGCGCAGCATCATCTGCGCGGTGTTGCCGTCCTGGCGCAGTTGCTCGTTAACCTTGAGGGTGATGCGCAGATTGTGCGGGTCGCCGACCTCGGCGGCGGGAACGAAATCCGAAAGGGGGCAGGCGGTATCGAATCCCTTGGCGATTTCCCAGGGCAGGCCTTTCTGTTTCAGTTCGTTCTGCACGTCGCGCAGGGTCATGTCGAGGGCGACGCCGTAACCGGCGACGTGGTTCAGGGCATCCTTGGCGCCGATATTCTTCCCCCACTTGCCGATGAGCACCGCCAGTTCCACTTCGTGGTGGCAGTCCTGGGAGAAGGCGGGAATGACCACCGCTTCGCGATGGCCGATAATGCTGCTGGCGGGCTTGATGAAGAGCACCGGTTTCTCGGGCACGGCGTTGCCGAGTTCCCGGATATGTTCCGAGTAGTTGCGGGCCAGGCAGACGATCTTGCCGACGCGCAGGGTTTTCGAGGTTCCTTTCAGGCGGACGGTATGCATGCAGGGTCCTTTCGCATGGTCATTTGGGCTGGATGGCGGGACGGCTCAGTTCGGCGCTTTGGCCTTGGGCAGCGACCAGTTGTGCCGGATCGCCAGCAGGCGCAAAAGGATGACGGTCAACGCCGCCAGGGTTGCCGTCAGATTGGGGGGCAGGGGGGTCTTGTGCAGCAGGGTCATCAGCACCCCTCCCGCCAGACAGGCCGAGGCGTAGACCTCCTTGCGCAGAATCAGCGGGATGCGGTTGGAAAGCACGTCGCGGGTGACCCCGCCGGCGGTGGCGGTCATGATCCCCATGGTGACCGCGCCGATAAAACCCATGTTGAAATCGAGGGCCTTGCCGGTGCCGATAACGACGAAGGTACCGAGGCCGACGGCATCGAAATAGAGCAGGGGATTTTTAAAGGCGTCGAAGCGGTGGTGCTGGAAGAAGACCAGCAGGGAAATCCCCAGGGAGATGTAGAGATAGGTTTCGTTCTTGAAGCAGAAGGGGGGGAAGTCGCCGAGCAGGATGTCGCGCAGGGTGCCGCCGCCGGTGGCGGTGACGGTGCCGAGGACCAGCACGCCGAGCAGATCCATTTTGCGACGGACCCCGGCCAGGGCGCCGGAGGCGGCGAAAGCGGCGGTGCCGATGAGATCGAGGGCGTAGAGAAAACTCATGGGGCGTAACCTCCGGTGGCGGTAAAATAATATTTTACCCGCGAAAAAGCAAGGCTGGTTTCCCGGGGCCGAGCATGCTAGTCTCTTGACTCGCCGGCGGGTGCCGATGCAGTGCCGCCGGACTTCTTCCGCGAGGGCTTGCGTCATGTTCCTGCCGGTCGGCGATACCCCCAATCCTCCGAGTATCCCCTATGCCACCTATCTGCTCATCGGCCTCAACATCGCCGTTTTCCTGTTCATCTCCCTCCCCTTAAACGGTACCCGTCCTGACCTCGCCGATCCCCTGCTGCACGAATACCTGCGCGTCGCCGGCGCCAAAACACCCCAGGCGGCGCGCATCCTTTTCGAACAACTCAGCGCCTACGATCTCTTCGTCTTCCGCCACGGCTTCCGCCCCGGCTCCCCCGAGCCGAGCGCGCTCTTCAGCGCCATGTTCCTGCACGGCGGCTGGATGCACCTGTTCGGCAACATGCTCTTTCTCTACATCTTCGGCGACAACGTCGAACACCGTCTCGGCCGTTTCCGCTACCTGCTCGCCTATCTCGGCATGGGGGTGCTCTCGACCCTCTTCTTCGCCCTTTTCGTCCCCGGCTCGCAGGT
>CALJLX010000107.1 GCA_937982495.1 uncultured Desulfuromonas sp. | reverse complement strand
CGTCCACCAGGCGCCCGCGAATTCCGGTATCGCCCTGGACATCGACCAGCCCCTTTTTGAAAAACATCGGCGCCTTAATGGCCACCAAGGGCAGATCGGCGACGGCCAGCTTGCCCGCCTTGACCTCTACCAGGACCCGCTGGTGTTCCGAATAATAGTCGCCGGGGGAGAGGGGCCCCATGGAACGCCCGCTGAGGCGTTTGCGCGCCACCACATAATAGGTGCCGGGCGGAACGTCGAGATGATAGCGTCCCTCCGCGTCCGTCGGCAGGGAGATATACATCGACGGTCCGAGCAGGTTGGAGACAGCATCCGGGTAGATATTCACGTAGGCGCCGGCGATCGGCGAACCGTCGTCCTTGCGATAAACCCGGCCGTCGATTCCGGTCTTGCCGTCCCGCTGGACATATTCGTCGATCCAGCGTTCAGATGTCTGTCGGGCAGGGTCGGCGCACCCCGAAATCAGCAGCAGCACCAGCAAACCCCAGATCAAGATAGACTGTCGAGCCATGCGTTGCCTCCTGAAGATCGAGCGTAAACTCGGCCGGCCCGCAACCTTGTGCCGGGCCCCGGAACTCCGACGGGCTGGGTCCGGCCTGAATTCATCGATTTCATCGTATTGTACCGGCTCGCCGGCGCTTGTCAAAAACGCGACGGTAGCCGGGTCAAAAAAACCGACCACATCGGGTCGGAGATTGAAAAGGAGCGGGGCGGCCGCTAGAATAGTCGGGGATTCGGCCCCTTCATGAAAGGTAACGTCCCATGGATATACACGTCAGCAGCGGCGCCCCACTGGAACTTAAAACCCCTTGCCTGATCATCGGCATCCATGAAAGCCACCGCCCTTCCCTCGCGATGTTGGAGCTTGATTCCCATCTCGCCGGCGCCATCACCCGCGCCTTCCGCGACCGGGAGTTTCGCGCCAAAACCGGGGAAAAACTGCTTCTCCACCCTCCCGCCCTCCCCGCCGAACGCCTGCTGCTGCTCGGCCTGGGTCCAACGGACAAGGGAGGTGTCAACCTGCGCCGGGAACTGGCGGGGGCCGCGGCCTTTCTTCAGGAACGGGGGCTGCGCGCCTGCGCCCTTGACCTCTCCAGCCTCCCCGCCCGGCGATTGACGCTGGGCGAACTCGCCCAACTCGCCGGCGAAGCGGTCATTCTTGCCGGCTACCGCTTCGTGCGCTACCGCTCCCCGGACCGGGAACATCCTGCTCCGTCCCCCCTGAAACTGACCCTGCGCGTCCCCCGGCGCGACCAGGTCAAGGAGGCCAGAGCGGGCGCGGCCGTCGCCGAAGCGATATGCCGGGGCGTCATTCTTGCCCGCGATCTGGTCAATGAACCGGGCAACGTCAAATCTCCCGAGGAACTGGCGCGACGAGCCCGGGAGCTGGCCGAGGAAACCGGCCTCCGCTGCAGCGTCCTCGACCGCCGGGAGTTGGAGAAGGAAGGCTTCGGCGCCCTGCTCGGCGTCGCCCAGGGGAGCGTCCGCGAACCGCGCCTGATCATTCTCGAATATCGCGGCGCGGAAGAAGAGCAGCGGCCCATCGCCCTCATCGGCAAGGGGGTAGTCTTCGACGCCGGCGGCATTTCCCTGAAACCGGCGGAAAGGATGGACGAAATGAAGATGGATATGGCCGGAGGCGCGGCCGTATTCGGCACCCTGTCGGCGGCGGCCCGTCTCAAGCTGCCGGTGAATCTGGTCGGCCTGGTTCCGGCGGTGGAGAACCTCCCCTCGGGGAGCGCCATCCGTCCCGGCGACATCCTCACCTCCCTCTCCGGCAAGACCATCGAGGTGCTCAATACGGATGCCGAAGGGAGGATGATCCTGGCCGATACCCTGACCTACGCCAAGCGCTTCGCCCCGCGGGCGGTCATCGACATCGCTACCCTCACCGGCGCCTGCATCGTCGCCCTCGGGCATGAGGCCAGTGCCGTTCTCGGCAATCACGAGGGCCTGGCCCGGGCCCTGCGCAACGCCGGAGAACGCTGCGGCGAACGCCTCTGGCAGCTCCCCCTCTGGGATGAGCACGCCAAATTGCTCAAGAGCGAAGTGGCCGATTTGAAGAATACCGCCGGGCGCCCGGCGGGAACGATCACCGCCGCCGCTTTCCTGCGGGCTTTCGCCGAGGACTTTTCCTGGGCGCATCTCGATATCGCCGGTACCGCCTGGGAGGAAAAGGGGACGCCCGGGCGCCCCCAGGGTGGGACCGGGGTCGGCGTGCGCCTGCTGATCCAATATCTGCGCGATGGACTTCGCCCGGCCACAAACCAAAAACCCCTGAAACCAAAGAGCGAATAACCCAGATTCTCTCATAAAAATCACAAAAAACACGGTTGCCAGCCCGGTATTTATATGCTAGCGTTTCTGCCAAGTTCCGGAAGAGCAGGGCCGTGCCTCGCCAGCAACCGCCCGACCCCACGCGGTGGGAGATTTATCGCGGGCTTCGGGCCGCCGGGACTTGCTATTTCAACACCGGTCGCCCGGAAAGACAAAAGGAGCACAGAAAGATGGCACAAGGAACGGTCAAGTGGTTCAACGACGCAAAAGGGTTCGGTTTCATTCAGCAAGATAACGGCCCCGACGTATTCGCCCATTTCTCGGCGATCAGCGGCGATGGCTTCAAATCCCTGGCCGAAGGCCAGCGGGTCCAGTTTGACGTGATCGAAGGCCAGAAAGGTCCGCAGGCCGCCAATATCGTCAAAGTCTGACACCAAGCTTCTCCGAATCTCAAAAGCTCCGCGAAGTCCTTCGCGGAGCTTTTTTATGCCCGGGCGGCCGGTGCTCTTCACCGCGTACCCTTCCGCCCTTGGCCACCCCTCCCCTAACCGTCTATCTTCCTGTTTTAGCTTTTATTTCCCAATCCCAAGCGACCCCGGTTTGACCTTGACAGAAAAGGCCGGGCTTGCTACCGTACGTCGTTCGACATGCCTTGGAGTTCCTTGCCATGCCCGCCAACCATCCGGAGTGGAAACCATGAAGGTCCTTGTCACCGACAAGTTTTCCATGGAAGGCCTGAAAATTTTTGAGAACGCCAAGGGCCTCAGCCTCAAGTATCGTCCCGGCATGAGCGAGGACGAACTTCTGGAGGCCGTGGCCGATGTCGATGCGCTGGTGGTGCGAGGCGGCACCCAGGTGACCGAGACGGTCTTCGCCGCCGCACCCCGCCTCAAGGTCGTCGCCCGTGCCGGTATCGGCGTGGAGAACATGGACCTGGCCGCCGCCAACACCAAGGGTGTGGTGGTCATGAACACTCCCTTCGGCAGCACCACGACCATGGCCGAATATACCATCGCCATGCTCCTGGCCCTGGCCCGCCAAATCCCCCAAGCCTACGCCGCCACCCGCGCCGGGGAATGGGACAGCTACAAATATCTGGGACTCGACATCGCCGGACGCACCCTCGGCGTCATCGGCGCCGGCAAGATCGGGCGCATGGTGGTCGAGCGGGCGCTGGCCCTGCGCATGCGGGTCATTGTCCACGACCCTTACATCACAGAGGAGTTGGCCCGGCAGCTTGGCGCCGAACTGGTCGACTTCGACGACCTGCTTGCCCGCTCCGACTTCATCAGCCTGCATCTCCCGCTGAATCTTGAAACCGAGGGGATCATCGGCGATGAGGCGCTGACCAAAGTCAAGCGCGGCTGCTACATCATCAATTGCGCCGTCGGGCGCCTGATCGACGAGGAAGCCCTGGCCGAAGCCCTGCGCGACGGTCGGGTCGCGGGCGCGGCCCTGGACGTCTTCGCCAACCAGCCGCCGGGCAAAGATCACCCCCTACTGCAACTCGATCAGGTGATCGCCACGCCGCAGATGCGCGCCGCCACCCGCGACGCCCAGGTGAACGTCACCGTCCAGACCGCCCATCAGGTTGTCGACTTCCTGCAGAAAGGGATTGTCGTCAACGCCCTCAACGTCCCCTCGGTCAATGCGGAAATGATGGCGCTGATCCGTCCCTATGTGCAGCTTGCCGAGCGCCTCGGCATTTTCCAGGCCCAGCGTTGCGGCCGGGGCATCAACCAGATTTCCATCGAATATTCCGGAGCGGTCACCGCCTTTCCCATCGAGCCCCTGACCATGGCCCTGCTCAAGGGGGTTCTGACGCCCATGGTCGGTTCTCTGGTCAACTTCGTCAACGCCGCCCAGCGTGCCCGGGAACGGGGGATTCGCGTCACCGAGGCCAAGAGCAACATGGCCGAAGGTTTTTCCAACATGATCCAGATCAAGGTGACCGGCGAGGACGGCGAGCACTCGGCGTGCGGCACGGTCTTCGCCGACGACGACCAACGGATCGTGCGGGTCGACGGCTATCAGGTCGAGGCCCTGCCCGAGGGACATATCCTGATTCTGCACAACGACGACCGACCGGGCGTCATCGGTTTCGTTGGCCAGACCCTGGCCAAGCACAACATCAACATCGCCATGATGAATCTATCCCGCCGCAAGATCCAGGGCAAGGCCATCTCCCTGCTCAATGTGGACAGCCGGATCCCCGATGCCGTGATCGACGAATTGCGCGGCAACGAGCATATCCTCTCCGCCGTTCAGGTGCAGATCTGACCTCGTCGAACCTGCCGGAGGGTTCGAGCACGAAAAGAAATTCGCAAAAGGACCGCGTTACTTATGACCGTCGACAATCCCTCGCTTGAGGCCATTCTGCCCAAGGGGGTCAAGGACTTTCTTCCGATCAAGGCCGCCAAGATCGAGTTTCTGCAAAACACGCTTCTGGCGGTCTTTTCCCGATGGGGCTTTCGCCCCATCGTCCCCCCCTCCCTGGAATACCTGGAGGTTCTCGAACGGGGTCTCGGCACCGGACTGCGGGACAAAACCTTCCGCTTCGACGACCGACAGAGCGGCAAACTGGTCGCCTTCACCCCCGACATCACCCCGCAGGTGGCGCGCATCGTCGCCACGCGCATGAAGGATGTCCCCCTGCCCCTGCGCCTCTGCTACACCGGAAGGGTGTTGCGCCATACCGAGCAGCAGGTCGGCAAGGACCGGGAGATTTTCCAGGCCGGGGTCGAAATGATCGGCCTGGACAGCCCGGAAGCCGACGCCGAGATGATCGCCATGGCGGTGGAATGCCTGCAGGCCCTGGGCGCCGGGGAGTTCACCATCGATGTCGGTCAGGTCGAATTCTTTCGCGGCGTCATGGCCGACCAGCGCCTCCCCGCCCCCTTGGCCGCGGAACTGCGCGGCGCCATCGCCCGCAAGGACAGCTCCAGCCTCAAATCGCTGCTGGAAACGGCGCCCCTGGATGACCGCGCCCGCGAGGAAATTCTCGCCCTGCCCCGCCTCTTCGGCGGCCGGGAAGTACTGGAAAAGGCCGCGCGGGTGGTGACCAACGACCGCTCGCGTCTGGCGCTCGACAATCTCGCCGCGGTCCTCGACACTCTCACCGTCTACGGCGTCGAGAACCATGTCACCTTCGACCTGGGCGAACTGCGCGGCCTCGATTATCACACCGGCCTGACCTTCCAGGGATTTCTCACCGGCATCGGCCGGGCGGTCTGTCTCGGCGGCCGTTACGACAACCTCACCGCCCGCTACGGCTATCCGGCGCCGGCGACCGGCTTCGCCTTTAACCTGCTCAACCTCCTCTTCGCCCTCGACCGTGAACTGGATGCCGTCGCCGCCCATCAGACCGACGTGCTGATCTTCCAATCCGGCAGCAACAAGGAGTGTGCCCAGCAGATCGCCCGGGAGTTACGGGCCAAGGGCTATTCGGCGGCCCGCGACATCATTGCCCGGGGGCTGGAAGAATCCATCAATTACGCGCAGAAAATGAACTTCCGCTTCATCCTCTGCGCCGGAGAAAACCGCGAGGAGCTTGAGCTCATCAACCTGGCTGACCAGTCGCGCCGCAAACTGGCTTACCGGGAGATCCTCGCCGAGGATTTTGCTCTTTAATCCATCAGGAGACAACTCAGACATGGCCAATGTAATCGTCGTAGGCGCCCAGTGGGGCGATGAAGGAAAAGGCAAGGTCGTCGACATCTATACCGAATACGCCCATGATGTCGTGCGCTACCAGGGGGGCAACAACGCCGGGCACACCCTGGTGGTGGGCAACGAAAAAACCGTGCTGCATCTTATCCCCTCTGGCATCCTGCACGAGGGCAAGCGCTGCATCATCGGCAACGGCGTGGTTCTCGACCCCAAGGTCTTCCTTGAGGAAATCGACCGGCTCAAGAAAAAGGGCTACCTGAAAAACGACAGTCAGCTGGTGGTGGACGCCAACGTCCATATCATCATGCCCTACCACAAGGCCATCGACATCGCCCGCGAAAGCAACTCGGGCGCCCGCAAGATCGGCACCACCGGACGGGGTATCGGCCCCACCTACGAAGACAAGATCGGTCGGCGCGGCATCCGCTTCATCGACCTGCTGCATCCGGAAATCTTCGCCCGCAAGGTCAAGGAACTGCTGCCGGAGAAAAATCTCATTCTTGAAAAACTTCTCGGCGGCCAGCCGCTCGACGAAGAGGCGATCATCAACGAATACACGACCTACGGCCGGATGCTCGGCAAATACCTGGGGAACGCCTCCAAGCTCCTCAACCAGAGCATCGCCGAAGACAAGAACATCCTTTTCGAGGGTGCCCAGGGGAGCCTGCTCGACGTCGATCACGGCACCTACCCCTACGTCACCTCCTCGTCGACCATCGCCGGCGGCGCCTGTACCGGCACCGGCGTCGGACCGCGCTTCATCGACGCCGTCATCGGCATTTCCAAGGCCTATGTCACCCGCGTCGGCGAAGGCCCCTTCCCCACCGAACTCAATGACGAGATGGGGGAGAAACTGCGCCAGATCGGCCAGGAGTTCGGCGCCACCACCGGTCGCCCCCGCCGCACCGGCTGGTTCGACGCCGTCGCCCTGCGCGAGGCCGTGCGTACCAACGGCATGACCGGCCTGGCCATCACCAAGCTCGACGTGCTCAACGAGCTGGAAACCATCAAGATCTGCACCGCCTACTCCTATCGCGGCCAACTGCTCGAAGACTTCCCTCAAGACCTTGAAGTTCTCAAGGAGTGCAAGCCCGTTTACGAGGAGATCGAAGGCTGGAACGCTTCCCTGGCCGAGGCCGGTAGCTTCGCAACCTTGCCGAAGAAGGCCCAGGATTACCTGAAGAAACTCGAACAGGTCAGCGGCTGCCCGGTGGTGCTGGTTTCCGTCGGCCCGCGCCGCGACCAGACCCTGCAGCTTAAAAATCCCTTCGCCTGAAAAAGTCGTTTTTTTCCAGAAAACGCAAAAAAGGGTTGACTGAAAAAAACAATTCCTTTATAAGTTGGCTTCTCTTGTGAGCCGGTAGCTCAGTCGGTAGAGCATCTGACTTTTAATCAGATGGTCGTGGGTTCGATCCCCCCCCGGCTCACCATTTTAAAAGCAGTATCCTGCGGGGTCATTTCCCGCGGGGACTTGAAGGTTAAGTCCCTATCGTCTAGCCTGGCCCAGGACACCGGCCTTTCACGCCGGCGACGGGGGTTCGAATCCCCCTGGGGACGCCACACCGAAAAAGCCCTTCTGTGCAAACAGAGGGGCTTTTTCTTTACCTTCAACCGACGGGCAGCCTAGTCCACCAAGGGGTTGAATGCCTCCAGAGCCTTAAGTTGAAGCCCCGCCGAATTCACTTCGACGGGGCTTTTGTTTTCTTCGCTGGAGAATGACGCGACGGCCGTGGCCGCTTTTCCTCAGGCGGTGAAATTCAGTTTGCGGTCCAGGTCCATGGAACGGGAAACGCGCTTGGCCTCGTGGATGGTAATGATGTCCTTCTTGCAGAGTTCAATCAGGTGCTGGTCCATGCTCTGCATGTGATACTGGGCCCGCCCCTTTTCGATGTTCTGCTCGATTTCGTCGAGCCGGCCCTCGCGGATACAGGCCTGGATGGTGGTGGTGGAACGCATGACCTCCACCACCGGCAGGATATTCTCGCCGCTTTTGTCCTTGATCAGCCGCAGGGAAACCGTGGCGACCAGCATGTCGGCGAGGCGCTGACGGACGATCTCCTGGGCGTCGGGAGGGAAATGACCGATGACCCGGTTGATGGTCGAGGCGGCGTTCTGGGTGTGCAGGGTCGAGAAGACCAGATGTCCGGTTTCGGCGGCTTTGATGCAGGCATCGATGGTCTCCAGATCGCGCATCTCGCCGACCATGATGACATCCGGGTCCATGCGCAGGGCGGCCTTCAGGGCACCACCGAAGCTCTCCGTGTCGATGCCGACCTCGCGCTGAATGATGCAGCTCTTGTTGGAGGCGAAGAGGAATTCGATGGGATCTTCGATGGTGATGATGTTGTAGCTGTATTTCTCGTTGATGAAGCGCAGCATCGACGCCAGGGTCGTCGACTTGCCGTTGCCGGTGGGACCGGTGACGAGGATCAGACCGTTGGGAGCCTTGACGATTTCTTCGAGAACCGGCGGCAGCTTGAGTTCCTGAAAGGAGCCGACGGTGGGGGGAATGACGCGCATGACCACCCCGAATACCCCCCGCTGCCGGAAGATGCTGACCCGGAAGCGCCCGCCGTTGGCGAGAGCATACGAGGCGTCGCACTCCTTGAAGCCGTCCCCCAACGGCCGGCCGTTGTGCTCCAGGATGCGCTTGGCGATAAACTCGGTATCTTCGGCGCTCAAGGGGGGCAACTTGGAGCGGAGCAACTGGCCGCGCGCCCGGAAAAAGGGAGGGTTGTCCACTTCGAAGTGCACGTCGGAAACCCGTTTCTCGAAAGAGATTTCCAGTATCTGGTTCAGGGTTTTAATATCCATGGACACGTCCCTTCAGGAGCCTGAAATCGCGGTATGAGCGGAGAATGGCCGCACCTAGCGGCCGGTGTTCTTTTCCAACTGCCGACGGTAGATGGCGTTTTCGAGCACCAGCCCGGCCTGGGCGGCCAGTACCCGCAGATAATCGAGGGGCACGGCCTTGGCTTCGCCAGGACCAAAATCCCCGTACATGACGGCGATCACCCGACCGCGACTGATGATCGGCAGCAGCAGAGCCGACGGATCGCGAGGTGCGCCGAGCCGTTCCCGCAGCACCTCCTCCAACGCCGCGTCGGCGAGCGGCCCGTAATAGGGCTGGCCGTTGGCCAACACCTGGCGCAATGTCCCGTCGAGAGCCGGAAGCACCGTGAAGCGCGGTACCGGCGCCGGGTTCCGTTCCGCGCCAGGGGAGAATCCGACCCCTTTTTCGGAGAGCAGTTCGCCGCCGCGCACAATCAGGGTCAGTCCCCGAGGGAAGAATTCGCTCAGCCGCCGCAGCAACACTTGGGAGAGTTCCGGCGCGTCACGGAGCCCGCGTAAAACAAAGAGATCGTTTCCAAGATCACTCGCCGCGAGATTCCGGCGCTGGGCAAAGTAGTCGCGCAGATAGGCAAGCAGCACGTCGAAGAACCAGATCATCGGCCCGAGCTCGCCACCGGCGGCAAAATCGCGGGGGCGAGGAATGACCGCCAGGACGCCGTCCTGATAGGACTGGAGGACGAAATCTCCGTCCTGCTCCAAAGACAGTTGCAGCACCGGCAGTTGCGGGAAACGTACCCGCTTCTGCCGGCGCAGGCGGATCAGGTCGAGAGCGGTCCAACCCGGCAACTCTTCGTCGGGCGCGCCGAGCATCAGCAGGGGCACCATCCCCTTGCGCAGGGACTGTTCCAGGATCAGGTCGAGATCCTGTTCATCGTCGGTGGTAAAACTGAGAATGTCGAGGGATTTGCAAATGGTCATGACGCCGTGCCGGACGAGACGGTCGCGACCGCAAAAAACCACACCGCGACTGCCCTCGGCGAAATCGCTTCCCGCCGAGGGCGCGAGTCGGGTCAAGAAATCGACCATTCGCCCTCGCTCGGCGGCACCGGCGGAAGGCCAGAGGTCGTCCAGCAGCTTGCGATGAGCCGCGCCGGGGTCGATCACCTCGATACTGGCGAAAACTTCGGGAATCTTCCGTTCCAGCTGATCGAGATCCCCCAGACCAAGATCGTCGGCGGACAACTCGATAGCGCCGGTCGCGGCCGAAGGCGAAGGCTCCGGAGCGAAGGCGGCGTCGAGCGACCGATCCTCTTCCCAGGCGGGTTCATCCCCCTCTCCGTCACGGTTTTCCTCATCGAAAATACGCAGGGCATCCATCAGCACGCGCTGGGTATCGAGGTTGATTTCCTGATGCAGCATTTCCGGAAAATAGCGGTATTCGTCGGAAATCACCGCGCTGTGGACATCCAGGGTGAAAGTTCCCTTGGTCCAGCGCAGCATCTCAACCACCGTCATCTCGATCAGGGTGCGCAACCCCCGGTAGGCGTCCTCCTTTTTCAACGCCCCTTCCTCGATGAGGGTGGCGATCAGCGGCTTGCGCGCCGCGCCGGCGTCCTGCTGGCCATTTAGCGCGGCATCGCAGGCCTCGCGAGAAATCGCGCCCATATCCACCAGAATCTTGCCGATGCGCACGCTGGTGTTGGCATGATTCGCGCTGGTGATATAGCCCTCGTTGAAGACCAGCTGGCATTCCCCGCGCCCGCCGCGTACGCACAAGGTGCCGGTTTTGCGAGAAGAATGGAGAAGTTGGATGACATCGACGATGGGCAGGTGTTCCAGTTCGCCGGAAAAAGACATGGTCGCCTCTGGGAACGTGCATGAAGGAAGATGGCCGCCGACAAGCGTTTCGGCCCTTTTTAAATGGATTCTGACAATTTAATGCAAAGCCTGCGGCATTGCAACAACGACGGCGGGAATCGGGCGGATCAAGCCCCCTTGCGCTGGTCTTGCCTTAAAGCCTGTGCTATGCTGACCCCCGAATTCCATCCACTCCCACCCCCAGGACACCATGACCTCCCGCGAACACTATGTTGAAATTTTTTCCGACGGCGCCTGCAGCGGCAACCCCGGGCCGGGCGGCTGGGGCGCCCTGCTTCGCTACGGCGACATGCTCAAGGAACTTTCCGGATATGCGCCGGAAACGACCAACAACCGCATGGAATTGATTGCCGCCATCGAAGCCCTGGCCGCCCTCAAGCGCCCCTGCCGGGTGCGCCTGACCACCGATTCGGAATATGTCAAAAAAGGCATTACCGAATGGATTCACGGCTGGCTCAAACGCGGCTGGAAGAACTCCCAGAACAAGGAGGTCGCCAATCGCGATCTGTGGGAGCGACTTCTGGAACTTACCCGCTGTCATAAGGTTGAATGGTGCTGGGTGCGCGGCCATGCCGGGCATCCGGAAAACGAACGCTGCGACGAACTGGCCCGGGACGCCATCGCCCGAGGCCGAGCCGCCGCCTGACACGCCCTCCCGCCGATCATTCTTATCGCACAAGGAGCTTTGCCATGTCCCAGACCATCGATCAGCAAATCGCCGCCTTCCTCGAATCCCCGGCCTTCGGCGTGGTCGGCGCCTCCCCCCGCAGGGATAAGTACGGCAACATGGTCCTCCGCTGTTACCTGCAAACAGGGCGGCAAGCGATTCCGGTCCATCCGGCGCAGAAGGAGATCGAAGGCCTACCCTGCGCGGCGTCGGTGAATGAACTGCCGGAGACGGTCCGAAGCATCTCCGTCATCACTCCACCGTCGGTGACAGAGAAGATCGTGGACGCGGCCATCGCCCGGGGAGTGATCCGCAACATCTGGATGCAACCCGGCGCGGAAAGTCCAACGGCGGTCGCGGCCTGCCGTGAGGCCGGCATCAACGTCATTGCCGACGGCAGTTGCGTGCTGGTTGTTCTCGGTTTTCGCGGTCATTGATTGAAGGGAGAGTTCATGCGGTTTTTTATTACCCTGATCTTCCTTGTGCTGATGACCTTCTCCCCGGCCGCGGCCGAACGGATCGCCGTGCTCGATCTCAGGCCGATCGGCGCCGATCCCACCCTGACTTTGGCGGTTTCGGAAAATCTGCGGACCATGATCAGCCAATTGAATCGTTTCACGGTGGTGGAACGCGCGCAGCTCGACACCATTCTCGATGAACAGCGCCTGGAACAGACCGGCATCACCGAGGATTCCCAGGCGCGCAAAATCGGCGCGCTGGCCAACGTCGACCTGATCCTGCTCGGCAGCCTCAGCCGAATGTTCGACAGTCACACCATCAACGCCCGGGTGATTGAGGTTCAGAGTGGCGAAGTGCGCATGGCGATCAAGGTCGACATGCCCTCCCATGCCGATTTTCCACGTAAAATCGACGAGCTGGCTCTGGGCATCGGCGGCGCCTCCGCTCCCCGGGCCGAGTCGATCCCACCGGACCTGGAAGGAACCTACGAAGTCCAAGGGGATGACTATGTCGGCGAGATACACATTCAAAAAGCCCGCGAAATCTATCTGATGACCTGGGAGATCGATAACGCGAAAACAGGCGACGACCCTCAGACCTTCAACGGCTGGGGCCTCTATCATGACGGGGTTCTCAGCGCGTTTTATCGGGGCATCGAAGACCCGGACAATTACGGGATTTCCGCCTACGAAGTACTCCTGGGCGGGAAGCAGCTCCGGGGTCTCTATACCAATCTCGGAACCCCCAAGGTCTACGGCAAGGTCCGATTCGAGAACGGCGTCAAAAAGCCCTGAATGTGAAAACACGTTTCGACCGCAACGTCCATCCGTCATTTGACCGCGGAAGCTTTCCGCGGCGGGAGACCGCAACATCCATGTCCGCTACCGAAACGGTTCCCTTCCTCCCTTTTGCCATCCACCCACTGCGCGATGCGCTCTATGACGAGCTCCACGCCCGCCCTTTCCATCTGCTGGCGACCCCACAAAAGCTGACGCATCTCGCCTTCCGCGCAACGAGCGCCGAACTCGACCGCTCCTTCAACCAGCTGCGCGAACTCTGCCGGCGTTACAGCGTTAACCAGCCGGGCACGGATACCGCTTTTTTTCTTCAGGACTTCGGTCAGTTCACGGTGCGCTGGGAACGGCATACGGAATTCTACGCCCTAACCTTCATGGCCGCCGAGTCTTTTCGGGCGGAACCCTTCGCCGAACCGGTCCTAAATCTTTTGCCCAACGACTGGCTCCATGCCCTGCCCGGACAGGCGGTCGCGGCCTTCCATCTGGTGGTGGAGAGTGCCGATACCCCTTGCGACACCACGACCCTCTATCGCTACTTTGAAGGACAGAAGCTGATTCTGAGTCTTCCCAAAAACGGCAAGGCCCAGCTCGGCACCGCCTTCAAACTGCACGGCGACGGTTTCGGCCGCTTTCACATCCGCAATCTCGGCATTGACGATTATCAGATGGGTCGGCTGGTACAACGCGTCATCGAGCTGGAAACTTACCGCCTTTTGGCCCAACTCTCGTTACCCATTGCCAAACGCATCGCTCCCGAATTGAACGATCTGGACCATCGCCTGACCTCGATCCTCTCCAGCCTCTCGACCCTGGAGAGCGCCCGCGAAGAGCGGGAGCTGCTTGACAGCCTCTCGCAACTGGCTGGGCGCATCGAGGCCTTTCGCAGCGAAACCAACTACCGCTTCGGCGCGACCCGCGCCTACCATGATCTGGTCCTCAGTCGGGTACAGAACATCCGCGAAACCGAGGTCGAGGAACACATGTCGGTCCACGAGTTCCTCAGTCGCCGCCTGGTCCCGGCCCTGCGCACCTGCGAATCGGTACAGACCCGGCTGGAGGATCTCTCCCGCCGTATCGAACGCGCCGGCGACCTGCTGCGCACCCGGGTCAATCTGACCATGCAGGAAACCAACAAAAGCCTGCTTGCTTCCATGGATCGTCGCGGCCGCTTGCAGTTCCGCATGCAGGAAACGGTGGAAGGGCTTTCCGTAGCCGCCATCAGTTATTACATGGTCGGCTTGGCCGGTTATCTTTTCGGCGGCTTGCCCCTCGCCGATTGGGGAATCGAGAAGGGGGTGCTCATGGCCCTGTCCGTTCCCGCCGTGGTCACCCTGGTCTGGTGGATGACCCAACGTATCAAGCACCGTCTCATCAAAGATCCCCTGGAACGAAAACCTCCCGCCCCCGGTTCCTGAACCTCAACGAAAAACGCCTCCTTGAATCTGGAGGCGTTTTTTCTTATCAATCCTGACTGCGGTTCACCCGGCGGAGATGCTGACAAAGACCAGACCATCCCCGCCGGTATTGTCGATGCCGTGGGCAACCCCTTCCGGCGCCACCAGCACGGTCCCCGGCTCAACGTCGCGGGGGGAATCCCCCAGGAAACGCCCGGTGCCCTCAAGAATCACCCAGATGTGATCGCCGGCATGGACATGGGGATGGATATGCTGCCCGGGCAACAAACACCAGAGTGTCGTCCGAGAGTGGGGGGTTTCGGCCAGAATGATTTTATTCGCCTGTTCCTTGTTATAAGCCACCTTGTCGGTGTAGTCGTGAAAAAAGGTCGGCATGGTCGACTCCCTCTAAAAGAAATGGCGCCTCGCGAATCGCGAAGCGCCATGAGATTACCTCATCCAATTGGAAAATATCAAGCCTTGGCGACGGACACGGCAACGAGATTCGTACCGGCGGGCATCAACTGCTGAATATTGACATCAGCGAAATGATAGGGGGCGAAAAGCAGTCCCGCCTGGACCTTGCCGTCAACCTTGACCTTGCCGACGGCGCTGCCGAGTGCCGAGGTTACCTTGACCGTATCACCGTCCTTCACTCCAAGGCTCTGGGCATCGGCGTCATTCATCTCGATGTAACCGGCGGCAGCGACTTCCAGATTGCCTTCGGCGAAGGTTGAGGTCGTTCCGAAGTGGAAAAGAATCTTGCCGCTGAGCAACTGCATCCCGCTGGGGACGGCGGCAGCTTTGACAGCGGTGAAGTTCAGGCCCTTTTCTTTCGGCGCGAAGGGAGTGCGCAGAGCGTGACGACAGCGTTCCCCACCGCAAGAACTACCATTGCCGTACACCGGGACAAGCTGCTTGATTTCAGCGATGACCGAATCCAAGGTAATCGGCTCGGCCTTGGGGTCGAGCAGGCGATAGAGGGCGGCGAAAATGTCCAGATCCGCCCGCGCTTCGCCGAGGGGATTGCGCGCCTTGCCGAGCTTGCTGAGTTGATGGTCGAGGGAGGTAACGCTACCATTTTTCTCGACATCGGCGGCGCCGGGGAGAATGACGTCCGCGAAGGCTTCCAGTTCGCTGGAGAGGATATCCTGCACCACCAGACACTCGACCTTATCCAAGGCCTTGCGCCAGCGACCGCTTTCGGGAAAGCTTACCAGGGGGTTGGTCGCCGCCAGATAAAGAACCTTGATCTCCCCTTTTTCCACCCCTTCCAGAATCGCCTGGGCATCGCGACCTTGCGTGGGTAAAGAAGCGTTCCAGGCCTTCTCGAACTCGCCGCGCGCCTGGGCATATTCCTTGGGTCCGGGAAGAAGATCGGCCGCCAGTCCCATATCCATCAGTCCCTGGGTATTGCCCTTTTCGTCAAGGGGATAGAGACCGCCGAACTCGCTGCCCAGGCTACCGCATACCAGTGCCAGATTGGCCAGCGCCAGCACCTTTTCCTCGGCACCGGTGCCGCGAATCAGGTCGCCGCCGAAAAGGACCGCGACGTTTTTTCCTTTTCCGAGATAGTCGGCGGCTTCATTGAGCAGCTTTTCGCTGACGCCGGTCGCCGCGGCCGCTTTCTTCACATCGACGGCGGTCAGCGCCTTTTTCAGATCGGCGATGTTGCCGACATATTTGCCTAGGGCGGCGTCATCCGCCAGACCCTTCTCCAGAATCAGTTTGGCCAGGGCCCCGGCCAAATCGACCTCGCTGCCGGGACGGTAGGCCAGGTGGGTGTTGGCATAGCGGGTAAGCTTCACCTTGCGCATGTTGGCGACCACCAGCTTCCCGTCCGCCTTGCGACAGGCCTGTTGAATCTTCCAGTCGAGCGCGGGAGCCTCGGCGGTCACATCGGCGCCGAAAACCAGAACCGCGTCGGCCTTGGCGAGATTATCCACGCTATTGGTCGCCCCCACGGTCCCCAAGGCGCCGTTAAGGGCCTTAAAGGCGCGCAGCGCCCCGAAACGGGCTTCGCTGTCGAGATTGTTCGTGCCGACGGCGACGCGGAAGAACTTCTGCATGAGATAGTTGTCTTCGTTGGTCAACCGGGCCGAACCGAGAGCCGCCACCGCCGGTCCTTTCGCCTCGCGTAATTTATCGGCCACCAGCTTAAGGGCGTCGTCCCAGCTCGCCGGAGCGAGGGTTTCTCCCTGCCGAATCATCGGCCGGGTCAGACGTTTGGGAGAATCGAGATAGCCATGACCGAAAAAGCCGCCAATACACAGATTGCCGTCATTGACCGTGGTGCCGTCTTCGGAAGTGACGCGCAGAACCTTCCCCTGCTTGACGTTGATATCCACCTGGCAATGACTGCCGCAGTAGGTGCAGACGCTGGGAACCTTGGTCAATTCCCAGGGGCGTGCCTTGAATTTGAAAGTCTTGGAAATCATCGTCCCGGTCGGGCAGACCGAAACACAGTTGCCGCAGAATTCGCACAGATCGAGGTTCTTATCGATGAAACTCTTATCGCCTTTGTCGTTGACGAACAGGGCGCTGGAACCCACCGTCTCATGGCAGACCTTGACGCATTTCTCGCAAAGTACGCAGCGATTGGGTACCTGCTGGATCAACGGCCAGCCGTTGATGGCGGGCGGGTTGACGTCTTCGGCGACAAAGGGCTGCTGGGTCACATTCAGTTCGTAGCAGATATTTTGCAGATCACATTCACCGGCGGCATCGCAGACGGGACAATCCAGGGGATGATTGACCAGCAGCAGTTCCACGATCTGCTTGCGGATGGCGCGCAGTTTCTCCGACTGAGTGGTGACGACAATCCCCGCCTTGACCGGCGTGTTGCATGCCGTCATCGGTCGGGCCACGCCCTCGATCTCCACCACACAAATCCGGCAGGCGCCGGTCGGTGAAACTTTCTGCAACCAGCACAGGGTCGGAATGCGAATTCCCACCTGCTGGGCAGCTTCCAGAATCGTCGATCCCGCGGGGACGGTAGCGGTCTTGCCGTCAATTGTCAGAGTGACCATATGATTTTCACCTCAAAGCCTGGCTAAAGACGAAAGGGGCAAGGTCCGGCGGTACCGACTCCCTGACCCCTCGAACCTTGATAACGTTTTAAAGCAACTACATGGCGAGCATCGCCACGCGGTAGCAGCGAAGGCAACGTTCGGCTTCCCGAACCGCCTGACTGTCCGCGAAGCCGAGTTCCACTTCGCAATAGTTTCCTCGACTGGCCCGCTCGCGGCCGTGAATCTCTTTTTGATGGGCGCGGCCCACCGAATCGAGCCAAGACACCTCTTCGTTCTTATCGTAAACGCTCAGGTGCGTCAGGATGTCTTCGAGGATCTCTTCGTCGGCCAGATAGGCCTTGCCCTCTTCCAGCCAACGCTG
>CALJLX010000106.1 GCA_937982495.1 uncultured Desulfuromonas sp. | reverse complement strand
AGGCAGTTGAGACCGCTGCCGATACCTAAAAAGCCGACGATGTCGCCGGGGATGAGGAAATCCCGCTCCTTGGCGATGGCCGCCGTGACCGGCAACGAGACGGTACCCATATTGCCGAGAAACTCGAAGGTGGTGAAATCCTTTTCCTTTGAGACCCCGAGGGTTTGCAGGATCAGTTTCTGATGGGCTTCGCCGACCTGGTGGCAGATGACCTTGTCGATGCGCTCGGTGCTCAGTTCCAACTCGGCCATGAAGGCCGCCCAGGTTTTCTTGCCCAACTCCACGCCGTACTTCATGACCGCCACGGCATCGGTGTTCATATAGGGGACGTGGTTTTCCGGCGATTCGGTGGAAAGACCCCAGCGGCACAGTTCATGATGCTGGGGTTCGGCGATGTTCACGCCGCCGAGCAGACGCGGGCGTCGCGAGGAAGTGAAGGAACCGTCGGTCAAGAGCACCGCCACCGCCCCGGAACCGCCGGTGAGGGTCGCCAGCGAGGTGGTGAAAAGCTGCATGGAGGGCTTGTCGAGCATCCGCTTGATCATGATTTCGTTGATTTCCCGGGAGCTTTCGCAAGCGACCACCAGCCCCGCGCGAATCTGCCCGAGTTCGATGCGGTTGGCGATGTCGAGTACCCCGTTAAGCACCCCGAGACAGGCGTTGGAGAGGTCGTAAATGGCGGCGTTTCCCTGGATGCCGAGGGCGGCGGCGACCTGGCAGGCGGTGGCCGGTTCGAAGTGCTCGCGGCAGACCCCGGCGTAGATCAGGGCGCCGATATCCTGCGGCGAAATATCCCGTCCCTGCAGGGCTTTTTTCGCGGCGGCGACGGCGCCTTGGGAGATGCGGGCGCCCGGTTTCCACCAGCGGCGCTCGCGGATGCCGGTCAGCGCTTCCAGTTGTCCCGGGGCGATATGCAGGGCGTCGTACATGGGTTTGAGCCGGGTTTCCAGCTCCGTTGAGGTGACGACGATCGGCGCCAGTTCGTAGCCGACCGATTCGATGTAAACGCGGGAATATCTCATCAATGAATATCCAGAATTAAATGGTTCGGACCCCTCGGCTCCGCCGGCGGAGAAGGGCGCGGGCCGGGCGCGGGCTCCGTTTTGTAACATAAAACCCTATGCGGGAAAAGCAAAACCGCCTCGTCCATGGCGGAAAAGGCGGTTATAGTTCGAGCTAAGGGTAACCGGCCATTAAAAGAAAAACGCCGATTTGCTAGCGCCGGTCGCCCAATACGCGCAACAGCATCAGGAACAGGTTGATAAAGTCGAGATACAGGGTGAGAGCGCCGAGGATGGCGGCTTTTTGCAGGGAGGAGCCGTCGGCGAAGCCCTGCTGGCCGATTCTCTTGAGTTTCTGGGTGTCGTAGGCGGTGAGGCCGACAAAGACGAGCACGCCGAGATAGCTGACGACCCAGGTGATCATCGCGCTCTGCATGAAGATATTGACCAGCGAGGCGATGATGATGCCGACCAGACCCATGAACATGAAGCTGCCCAGTCCGGTGAGATCGCGCTTGGTGGCCGCGCCGTAGAGGCTCATGGCGGCGAAGGTGCCGGCGGTGATGAGAAAGGTGCCGGCGATGGAGCTTTCGGTATAGACCACGAAAATCGCGGCGAAGGTGATGCCGTTCAGCGCCGAATAGAGCAGGAACATCAAGGTGGCGGTTGTGGCGCCGATGCGGTTGATGGCCGCCGACAGGGCGACGACCAGGGCCAGTTCGCCGATCATCAGCCCGAAGAAGAGCATTTTGTTGCCGAAGATCGCCTGGAGCAGGGTCGGCGACGACAGGGTCAGGGCCGAGGCGAGGGCGGTCAGAACCAGGCCGGCGGTCATCCAGCCGTAGACGCGGGGGAAGAAGCCGTTGACGGCGACGATCGCCGGGCTGCCTTCATAGGGGATGTTTCGGTCGAGCATGCATGGTCTCCTTGACGGAAAAAATTAGGTTCGCGTTTTTCTTTCAAGCAGTCATTGTCGCCAACCTGGGCCTCGCGGGCAAGTCTTTTCGGCAAACGGAGAAAGATAGGGCGTGCAAGGTCGTTGAATTTCCGGCGGCAGATGTGTACTATGGCACGCCGCGACGGAACGAAGGATGAAAAGACTTTCCCGCATCCCCACGAAGCGGTCGAATCTTACCAGAAAGCGGAGTGTTATGATTGCCAGCATGACCGGTTACGGCAAGGGACAGGCGGAGGTGGACGGCCTCTGTCTGACCGTGGAAATCAAGACGGTGAATCATCGCTACGGCGATGTGACGGTCAAGAGTCCGCGTTTTCTCTTTGCTTTCGAAAACGATATCAAAAAGCGCGTCGGCGAAGTCCTCAAGCGCGGCAAGATCGATCTCTTCATCAGCCAGGAAGCGGTTTCGGAACGGGGCCTCGCGCCGGCCCTGAATCGCCCGCTGGCGGCGGCTTATGTCCAGGTTTTCGAAGAGATGCGCGAAACCTTCGGGCTCGGCGGCGAACTTTCGCTGGCCTTGCTCGCCGCCCAGAAGGATGTCGTCACCCTGCGCGAGGGGGATCTGGACGAAACCGCCTTGCGCCGTTGTCTGGAGAGCTCCCTCGGCACGGCACTCGACGCGGTGGTGAAGATGCGTCGGGCCGAAGGGGAAGCGACCCTAGCGGATATGGCCGAGCGCTTGCGCCTGCTTGAAGAGATGCTGGCCGGGGTCGAGGCCCGTGCCCCCCAGGTGCCCGGGGAATGGCTGGCCAAGCTGGAAGCGCGCCTGGCCAAACTGAAAAACGATCTCGACCTCGATCCGCAGCGTCTCGGCCAGGAACTGGCGATTTATGCCGACCGTTGCGATATCAGCGAAGAGCTGACCCGTTTCAAGAGTCATCTGGTGCAGTTTCGCGCCCTCTTCAGCCAGGATGAACCGGTGGGGCGACAGATGGATTTTCTTGTGCAGGAGCTGAATCGCGAGATCAACACCATGGGCTCCAAATCGAACGATGCCGAGTTGACCCGGAAGGTGGTGGCGATGAAGGCCGAGCTGGAAAAGATTCGCGAGCAGGTTCAGAACATCGAATAGAGGGGGGGGAAGGGTGGCGGAACAAGCCAAGGGGAACACGTCGGGGCTCGCGGGTAATCTCTTTGTCGTCTCGGCCCCTTCGGGGGCGGGCAAGACCTCGTTATGCAAGGAGATCGTTGACTTCTTTCCGCGCTTGCGGCATTCTGTTTCCTACACGACGCGGCCGCCGCGAGCCGGTGAAGTCGATGGTCGGGATTATCATTTCGTCGCCCGGGACGCCTTTGATCGCATGGCGGCCGCCGGGCGCTTTGCCGAATGGGCCGAAGTTCACGGCAACGGGTACGGCACCGCCATCGCCACCCTTGAAGAAGCCCGGGCCGGCGGTTTTGACCTGCTTCTCGAAATCGATTGCCAGGGGGCGGCTCGGATCAAGCGCAACTATCGCCACGGGGTCTTTATCTTCATCCTCCCGCCCAGCATCGACGAATTGCGCCGCCGTCTCGAAGGCCGCGGCACCGACAGCGCCGAAATCATCGCTCGGCGCATCGATAACGCCCGGGGGGAGATCCAGCAAGCCTCCTGGTACGATTATCTGGTCGTCAACGATGACTTTTCCCGCGCCCGGGACGAATTACGGGCGATCATCCTCGCCGAGGGCTGCCGTTCGGCGCGGGTTCTTCCCTCCCTGCCGGCCGAATTCGGCCTGGCGGAATCTTTGTAAGACCTAAACCAATTCCTTAAGGAGTGTCGATAATGGCCCGTATTACCGTAGAAGATTGCCTGCGCCAGATTCCCAACCGTTTTCTTCTGGCGATGGTTGCCGCCAAGCGCGCCAAGCAGCTGTACAAGGGCGGGCAGCCCCTGATCGAAAACAAAGCCAATAACAAAAAGATCGTTCTGGCGCTGCGGGAAGTCGCCGCCGGCAAGGTCGAATTTGAAATCCCGTCCCGCAAGAAGCCCTAATTCTCCCTTTTCGGCGCGGGAGGCCGCTTTCGCCTCCCGCGTTTCCGATCCAGTTCGATCCCCTTTCCGCCAGCCTCCGTCCCGCCCGGGCCGCATGCCGATTCCCCTGTTATGATTCGACTGGACGACATCCTCGATAAAATTCAAGCCTACAACCCCGGTGCCGACCTCGACGCTGTGCGCAAGGCTTACGTCTACAGCGCCAAGGTCCATCAGGGACAGACCCGCCTTTCCGGGGAGCCCTACCTGACCCACCCGATGGAAGTCGCCTACATCCTCGCCCAACTCAAGATGGATGTGCCGACCATCGTCACCGGCCTGTTGCACGACACCCTTGAGGACACCCTCACCACCAATGACGAGTTGCGGGGCATTTTCGGCGACGAAGTGGCCGACCTCGCCGACGGGGTCACCAAGCTCAGCAAGATGACCTTTCGTACCCGCGAGGAGCGTCAGGCCGAAAGCTTCCGCAAGATGCTTCTGGCCATGGCCCGGGATATCCGCGTTATCCTCATCAAGCTCGCCGACCGTCTGCACAACATGCGCACCCTCGGCTTTCAGTCCGAGGCGCGCCGGCAGAAAATCGCCCAGGAAACCCTCGACATCTACGCCCCCCTCGCCAACCGTCTCGGTATCAGCTGGCTCAAGGGGGAACTGGAGGATCTCTCTTTCTCGTTTCTTGAGCCCGAGGCCTACGCCCAACTGCGCGGTCAGGTAAGCGAAAAGGAGAAGGCTCGGGAAGGCTACATCGAGGAAGTGCAGGGACTGATCCGGGGAAAACTTGTTGAACACGGGATCCAGGGGAGTGTCTCGGGACGGGCCAAGCACCTTTATTCCATCCACAAGAAGCTGGTGCGGCAGGGAGGAGATCTCGCGCAGATCTACGATCTCATCGCCTTTCGGGTAATCGTCGACGATATCCGTGAGTGCTATGCCGTGCTCGGCATCATCCATTCGGTATGGAAGCCGATTCCCGGCCGTTTCAAGGACTACATCGCCATGCCCAAGGCGAACATGTACCAGTCCTTGCATACCACCGTGGTCGGCCCCCATGGCGACCGGATGGAGGTGCAGATCCGTACCGAGGAGATGCACCAGATCGCCGAGGAGGGGATCGCCGCCCACTGGAAATACAAGGAAGGGCGCGCCGGGGCCCTGGCCAACCGCGACGACAACCGCTTCCGTTGGCTGCGCCAGCTTCTGGAATGGCAGCAGGAGGTCAAGGATTCCCGCGAATTCATGGATTCGGTCAAGATCGATCTCTTCCCCGAGGAGGTCTACGTCTTCACTCCCAACGGTGACGTCAAGGAACTGCCCAAGGGCTCGACCCCCATCGATTTCGCCTACAGCATCCATACCGACGTCGGCAGTCGCTGCGTCGGCGCCAAGGTCAACGGCAAGCTCGTTCCCTTGAAAACGACGTTGAAAAACGGCGACATGGTCGAGGTCATGACCTCGCCGACGCAAACGCCGAGCAAGGACTGGCTCGCCTTCGTGCGCACCTCCAAGGCGCGCAACAAGATCCGCGGCTGGGTTCAGCAGGAATTGCGGGAAAAGAGCGTCGAGTTGGGCCGGGGACTGCTGGAAAAGGAGCTGCGCAAGTACGACACCAGCTTCAAACGCATGCTGGCTTCCGACGATCTGCTCCATGCCGCCGAGGATCTCGGTTTCCGGCAGGTGGACGATCTCATCGCTTCCGTCGGTTACGGCAAGGTTCCCATCGGGCAGGTCATCAGTCGCGTCGTCCCCCAGGAAAAGCTGCGGGCCGAACGGCCCAAGCCGGAAAAGTCCGGGGAACGTTCCCCGAAAAAGGCCTCCGGCGCCATTCGCATCGACGGCGTCGAGGATATCCTGGTGCGCTTCGCCAAATGTTGTAGCCCGCTGCCGGGGGACCCGGTGATCGGTTTCATCACCCGCGGGCGCGGTGTTACCGTCCATGCCCTCGATTGTCCCCACGTCCAGGAGCTCGATCCCGAGCGCCGGGTGGAGATCGAGTGGGATCTCAAGAAAAAAGCGACCCGCCCGGTCCGTATCCGGGTTTATTGCGTCAATCAGAAGGGGATGCTCACCGGCATCACCGGGGCGATCACCAACAGCGAGGCCAACATCACCAGCGCCAATGTCCACTCCACCCCCGACGGCCAGGGGGTCAACATCTTCGAGATCGACGTGCAGGATCTCGATCACCTCAATCGGGTGATCCAGGCGATTCTCAGGATCAAGGGAGTCTTCAAGGTGGAGCGGATGCGTCACTGACGGAGCGCGGCATCATTGCCGTCAACAGGGGAGAGAGCGAACATGAGCATCGAAAAGATATCGACCACGGCGGCTCCGGCGGCCATCGGTCCCTATTCGCAGGGCGTGCGGGCGGGGGATTACGTCTTTTTTTCCGGGCAGATCCCTCTCGACCCGGCGACCGGAGAGATGGTTTCCGGGGGGATCGAAGCCCAGGCCCGACAGGTTCTGGCCAACATGGAAGGGGCTTTGGCGGCGGCGGGGCTGGATTTCTCCAAGGTGGTGAAGACCACCATCTTTCTCACCGACCTCAATGATTTCGCTCTGGTCAACGAACTCTACGGGGCGCGTTTTTCCGGCATCTATCCGGCGCGCTCCACGGTTCAGGTCACGGCCTTGCCGAAAGGGGCGGCGATCGAAATCGAGTGGGTGGCTTATTGCGGAAATCAGCTGTAAATAAATACCGGGCGAGCCGCTAGGCTCGCCCGGTACGAAGAAACCCAAAAAAGGGAACCCGCCGGGGTTCCCTTTTTTTCTAGAGAGCTTTGACCACCGCGCCCGAGCGGATGCAGCGGGTGCAGACCTTGATGGAGCGGACCGTACCCTGATGCAAGGCCTTGACCTTCTGCAGGTTGGGATACCAGACCTTACGGGTTTTGTTATGAGCATGGCTGACATTGTTGCCAGTCGACGGTTTTTTCCCACAGATTTCACAGATTCTCGCCATCTTCATTATCCTCCTGGAATTTTGGAACGTGAGTAAATACCATGGAAGCCAAGGTATTGCAACCATTTTTCCCTAATTTCCCGCGGATTATTTTCTCTTGCGCCGGGAGAGTCGGCCGGCGACGGCGAATCCGGTCAGAATTTCACCGATACTCCCCAGGCGTGGAAAAATGCAGGTGCCCTGGCACAACGCCAGGTTTCGACTCCACCAGGGATTCTGCAGCGTTCCGGGAAATGCGACGAGGCCCCGACGTGTTCTGATCTCTCCATGATCTGTTTGTTTTTTCAGGCATTTGGGCGCGGGGGAGGAAAAGGGAAAGAGGACTTGCAGATGTTGCGCAATTGTCTCCCGGGTGGCCTCAGCCGGCGATTCGCTGTAGCAATGCATCCCTCCGTCGTGGACATGAAGGCGACTGCGCAGGCTGGGGTTTTCGCCGTGGATGATGCGTGACGCCAGCACCTTGGAGGGGGCGGGGTGTAAGGGACCGCAGAGCCAGCGACCTTTGAGGCGCGGACGCCGGAACGGGGGGAGGGCGGCGGCGATTTCCGGGGAGAGCGCCTCGTATTGGCCGATAATCAGGGTGCCGGCGGAGCACTCGCGGCCGTCTTGGAGTTGCAGACGATAGTCCTCGGTCAGGGCCGATATCTTCGTCAAGGGTTCGTAAAGACCATGAAACTGGAGATAACGGCGAGAGAGCAGGTCGTCGAGCAGGCCTTCTTCCAGGGCCTGGGGCCGGGAAAGACCATGCCAGAGCAGGGCGCCCTCGGCCAGGGTCAACTCCGTGACGGGGTTCAGGGCCAATCCGGAAAAGAGGGTATTCAGCCAGCCGCGGGATGCCTCGGCGAAAGGCACGAAAAAGTTGGAAAGGGGTTTGCCCAGGCTGCGCTGCGTCGAGCCCAGAAGCCAGTGTCCCGCCCGATACCAGAGCCGCTCCGCCAGGCTGCCGAAGGGTGCGCCGGCCTGCTCCAGCAGCTGGGCTTCGAGTCGTTCGCCAAGAGCCTCCAGGCGCTGGAAAAGTTGAAGCAGCAGATCCGCATCCTCGGGAAATTCGCGGCGGAGCTCGTCCTCCAGACCGTAACGGCCATGAAGTTCCACCCGCGCCGGGTCAGCGAGGATGTGCAGGCGCGGCGCCCTTTCCAGGGGGTGACGGTGCCCGAGCTGATCGAGGAGGCGGTCGAGATGGCTGCCGGCGAAGAGCCAGCCGGGATCGGCCGGGTGTTTTCCCTGAAAGGTGAGCACCCGTTTTCCGGCCTTGGCCAGCAGCACCCCGACGATACGGGAAGCGAGGCTTTCGCCGAGCAGGATGATGTCGTAATAATGCTGATGCACGAGATTCCTGAGGTTTCGGACGGGAAGGGTGTTAGAGGTCTTCGTCGCCGATGAGGGCGATCCCGGCCTGGCGGAGCAGGGCGGCGGCGACGCCGGTACCGGCGACCAGCCCCTCCCGACGATGAATCCGATGCACACCGCAGGAAGGGCTGCGTTCCTTGAGGATTGCCGCGCGACAGCCGGTCAGTCGGGCGATGCGCAGGGTTTCTTCGGCCCCCCGCTTGAAAGCCGCGTTCATTGATTTTCCTTCTTGATTGAGCAGCATGCCTTGTCCCAGCCACAGGGCTTCGCCGTCCCCCGAAGCGAATCGGGCCGGGGGACGGGGGGTGGCAAGACCGCCTAATTGCTCGGGGCAAACCGGAATCGGCAGCAGGTTCCGGGCGCGGAGAAAATCAAGCACCCGGGAGTTGGTTTTGCTCCGGCCGTCATAGCGGGTGGCGAGGCCGAGCAGGCAGGCGCTGACCAGAACCGGTCGCGGCGGGGTCTGCGCATCCGGTGAAAAGGGGAGGGCGTCCTGGGACGGTTGGGGATGGGATGTTGACCCGCTCACGGGTTGATCAGGCTGACCGCGGGGGGCGCCGAGCGATCCACCAGGACGCGACGTCCTTCCACGCGCAGTCGACCTTCGGCGAAGAGCTGGATGGCCCGGGGATAGATCTGGTGTTCCTGTTCGAGAATGCGCGCCGAAAGGGTTTCCTCGGTGTCGTCGTCATGCACCGGCACCACCGCCTGGATGATGATCGGGCCGGTGTCGGTGCCGGTATCGACGAAATGAACCGTGCAGCCGGCGAAACGCACGCCGTATTCCAGGGCCTTGCGCTGGACATGCAGGCCGGGGAAGGCGGGGAGCAGGGCGGGATGGATATTCATGATGCGATGGGGGAAGGCATCGACGAAGACCGGGGTGATGATGCGCATAAAGCCCGCTAGGATCACGAGATCGACCTCGGCTTCCCGCAGCGCCTGGACCAGCGCGGCGTCGAAGTCCTCGCGGCCGGCGAACCGGCGGTGATCGATGCAGCAAACGGCGATCCCGGCCCGGCGGGCCCGCTCCAGGGCGCCGGCATCGGGATTATTGCTGATGACCAAGACGATTTCGGCGTCGAGCTTGCCGTCTTGACAGCGGTCAATGATGACCTGGAGATTGGTGCCGCCGCCGGAGGCGAGGGCACCGATGCGCAGTTTTTTGCTCACGGAAAATCCTTGGGAAAAGGTCAGATCAGGGCCACGCCTTCATCCTCGGCGCCGCACTTGGCGATTTCGCCGATGAGGAAAGCCTGCTCCTTGAGGCCGGAGAGGCGCACCATAACGTCATCGGCCTCCTTGGCGGGAACGACCAGGGCCATGCCGATGCCGTAATTGAAGGTGCGGTACATTTCCGCTTCCTCGATCTCGCCCCCTTCGCGCAGCAGCTCGAAAATTACCGGTTTCGGCCAGCTCGCTTTTTCAATGACCGCCTGGCACTGGCGGGGCAGAACCCGGGGGAGGTTTTCGGTGAGACCGCCGCCGGTGATATGGGCCATCCCCTTGATCTGGAAATCGCGCAGCAGATTGAGGATGGTTTTGACGTAAATGCGGGTCGGGGTGAGCAGTTCCAGGCCCAAGGGCTGCTTCAGTTCGGGCAGGAGGCTGTCGACGGTCAGCCCCATGCGCTCGAAAAAGACCTTGCGCGCCAGGGAGAAACCGTTGGAATGGAGTCCGGTGGAGGCAATGCCGATGACCTTGTCGCCGACGGTGATGGTCGAACCGTCAATGATGCGGTCATTGTCGACGACGCCGACGGTGAAACCGGCCAGATCGTATTCGCCGTCGCCGTACATGCCGGGCATTTCGGCGGTTTCCCCGCCGATCAGGGCGCAGCCCGCCTGGACGCAACCGTCGGAGATGCCCTTGACGATCTCCGTGGCTTTTTCCGGCGAGAGTTTGCCCGTGGCCAGATAGTCGAGAAAGAAGAGGGGTTCGGCCCCCTGAACGATGATGTCGTTGACGCACATGGCGACCAGGTCGATACCGACCGTGTCGTGTTTGTCGGTCATGAAGGCGAGCTTGAGCTTGGTGCCGACACCGTCGGTGGAGGCGACCAGGGTCGGCTTTTTATATTTGTCGGCGTTCAGCGAAAAGAGTCCGCCAAAGCCGCCGATGTCTGTCAGAACCTCCGGCCGGGTGGTCGCCTTGACCAGGGGTTTGATCATCTGTACAAAACGGTTGCCGGCATCGATATCCACCCCGGCGTCCTTGTAGGTCGAACTCTTCTGCGTGCTCAATGCGTGCGCTCCTCATCGGTAAAAAGTGGCTATTTTTTAAAACATTCCGCGTAACTTTGTCAATCGCAAAGTCCCGGCGGAAGGGCTTGGCGGTAAGAATAATTGTTTACAGTCAAAAGCTTGCTGGCTTATGATATAAAGCTGTTTGCGTGGACAGAACAGCGCCGGGGGAGGGGAGGAACATCGGTGAATTATAGCATCCGCCCCATGGAAGAAAAGGATCTCGACGCGGTCCTGCAGGCCGAGGGGGAATGCCACAGCCACCCCTGGTCGGCGGAGATCTTCCGCCGGGAACTGGCCAATCCCGTTTCATGCCGGCGCCTGCTGACGGTTGACGGTCAATTGGCCGCTTATCTTGTCGCCTGGTATCTTGTCGGCGAGCTGCACATCCACAATATCGCCACCCGGCCGTCTTTCCGCCGGCTGGGGCTGGCGTTCAAACTGCTGCGGGAGACCATCGACGAATGTCGGGAAACCGGCCTAGAACAGGTTTTTCTCGAAGTGCGCGCCGGTAACGTCGGGGCGATCGCGCTCTATCGCGCCTTCGGTTTCTTTGAGACGGGGCGGCGCCAAGGCTATTATCCCGATGGCGAGGACGCGGTGTTGATGGAGTTGGAGATCACTAAAGGGCGGGATTGAGAACTTTGTTCGTTGCCCTGATTCGCTGGGATTTTTTTCAAGGAGAGATGCATTAGCGCATGAAAAATTTCAAAACCATCGTCCTGTCCAATCAGGAGATCTCCTCCGGCTATTACCGGATGCGGATTCTCGCGCCGGGCTTCGGCAAGGTCGGCAAGCCGGGGCAGTTCATCATGTTCCGGGTGCAGACGTCCCTTCCCCCCTTGCTGCGGCGCCCCTTCGGCATCTTCCGCACCGGCTTTCTCCCCGCCGATTGCGAAGGGCAGCCGCCCAAGGAATATCTGGAAATCCTCTATAAAGTCGTCGGTCGCGGCACCACGATCATGAGCGGCCTGCACGAAGGCGATCGGGTCGAAGTGCTCGGCCCCCTCGGGCGGGGTTTCGACCTCGGTGTCGCCGGCAACGACAAGATTCTGGTCGGCGGCGGCATCGGCCTGGTGCCGCTGTACATGCTCGCCCAGGAACTGGTCAAGAGCAGCCGGGTGCGGTTGCTCATCGGCGGGAAGCGGCGCGACGACATCATCATGGTCACCGAGTTCGAGCGCCTTGGCGTCAATACCCACATCGCCACCGAGGACGGCAGTCTCGGGGAGGAAGGCTTCGTGACCCGGGTGCTGGAGCGCAAGCTGCAAAAATATCCCCGGGCCGAGGTCTTCGCCTGCGGCCCCATGCCGATGCTTGAAGCGGTACAGCGGCTTTGCGCCGCCGAAAACGTCCCCCTGCAGGTTTCCCTGGAAGCGCTCATGGCCTGCGGTGTCGGCGCCTGTCTCGGCTGCGTGGTCAAGGGGGCCGGGCACAGCGAACAAAACCCCCAATATCTCTGCACCTGCAAGGAGGGGCCGGTCTTTCGCGCCGAGCGGCTGGACTGGAGCAAACTGACTGACGAAGAGGGGACCTGCGAGGGGTGTAAATCATGACGGATCTGGCCATGAACAATAAAACCACCGTGAAGCGGCCGAGCCTGGCCGTGAACATCGCCGGCATCCACCTGAAGAATCCGGTCATGCCGGCTTCCGGCACCTTCGGCTACGGCGAGGAATACGCCCCTTATCTCGATCTGGAGCGGATCGGGGCGATCGTCACCAAGGGCCTGTCCCTACGCCCCAAGGCCGGCAATCCGACGCCGCGCATCGCCGAGACGATCAGCGGCATGCTCAACGCCATCGGCCTGCAGAACGTCGGGATCGACGACTTCATCAAGTTCAAGCTCCCTTTCCTGCGCGAGGTCAATACCCCGGTCATCGTCAACTTTTTCGGCAACACCCTCGATGAGTACGGCGAGGTCGCGGCCCGGCTCGCCGATCTGCCGGAAGTGGCGGGGCTGGAACTGAACATCTCCTGTCCCAACGTCAAGCAGGGGGGGATCGTCTTCGGCACCGACCCGAAAGCCGCCGCCGAGGTGGTGAGCCTGGTCCGCTCCCGGTCGCAGAAGCCGCTGATCGTCAAGCTCACCCCGAACGTCACCGACATCACGGTCATCGCCCGGGCGGTGGAAGAGGCGGGGGCCGACGCCCTCTGCTGCATCAACACCATCACCGGCATGGCCGTCGACATCAAGACCCGCAAGGCGCGTCTGGCCAACAGGACCGGCGGCCTTTCCGGTCCGGCCATCCGCCCCATCGCCGTGCGCATGGTCCATCAGGTGGTGCAGGCGGTGAAAATTCCCGTCATCGGCGTCGGCGGCATCGTCCGTGCCGCCGATGCCCTGGAATTTCTCATCGTCGGCGCGAAGGCCGTGCAGGTCGGCACCGCCAACTTCGTCGATCCGGCGGCCATGCTCGGCATCGTCGAAGGGATCGAGCAGTTCTGCATCGAGGAGGGGATCGGCGACATCGGCGAACTGATCGGTTCCCTGCAATTGTAGGTGAAAGGGGCGGGGATCTTTCCCGCCCTTTTCATTTTTCCCCGCACAGGCCCTATGGACGTTATCACCACCCACATCAATTCCGATTTCGACTGCCTGGGCGCCATGGTCGCGGCCAAGCGCCTCTATCCCGAGGCGGAGATGGTCTTCGCCGGCGCCCAGGAACGCAGTTTGCGGGATTTCTTCCTGAAAAGCGCCTTTTACGCCCACAGTTTCAAACGCATTCGCGATATCGATCTCGACGCCGTCAGCCGCCTGATCCTGGTCGACGTGCGCCAGGCCGAGCGCATCGGCCCCTTCGCCGCCGTCGCCCGGCGGCCCGGGGTCGAGTTGCACATCTACGATCATCATCCTCTCGGGGAAGGGGACCTGCGCGGCACCCTGGAGCAGGTGGAGCCGGTCGGCGCCACGGTCACGGTGCTGACCCATCTCTTCATCGAACGGGGCATCGTGCCGACGCCGGAAGCGGCGACGCTGATGATGCTCGGCCTCTACGAGGATACCGGCAGCCTGCTCTTCGCCTCGACCCCCGTGCGCGATTTCCAGGCCGCTGCCTATCTGCGGGAACACGGCGCCACTCTCAACC
>CALJLX010000105.1 GCA_937982495.1 uncultured Desulfuromonas sp. | reverse complement strand
GTGGAGGTGACCGGTCTTTCCGGGGTGCCCGAGGCGGGTGACAGCTTTCACTCCGTCGAGGATGAGAAGACCGCCAAGGAAGTTGCCCAGCACCGCGCTCAGAAGGTGCGGGAAGCCGAACTGGCCAAGACCAGCAAAATCTCCCTGGAGCAACTTTACGCTCGCATCAAAGAGGGGGATGTCAAGGAGCTCAAAATCATCATCAAGGGGGATGTCCAGGGGTCCGTGGAGGCGGTCAAGGATTCGCTGCTCAAGCTCTCCACCGATGCCTGCCGCCTGATCGTTATCCATACCGGCGTTGGCGGCATCATCGAGAGCGACATTACCCTGGCTTCGGCTTCCGATGCCATCGTTCTCGGTTTCAATGTCCGTCCCGAGCCGAAAGCCTCAGCCATGGCCGAGGCCGAAGGGGTCGACATCCGCCTCTACAATATCATCTACGACGCCGTGGCCGACATCCGCGACGCCATGGAAGGACTCCTTGCCCCGACCCTGCGTGAGAAATACCTGGGTCGCGCTGAAGTCCGCGATACCTTTGTCGTCTCCAAGGTCGGTACGATCGCCGGCTGCTATGTGGTCGACGGCAAGATCGTGCGCGGCGCCAATGTCCGCCTGGTGCGGGACAATGTCGTGGTCTGGGAAGGTCGCATGAGTTCCCTCAAGCGCTTCAAGGACGATGTTCGCGAGGTGGCGAACAACTATGAGTGCGGTATCGGCCTTGAAAACTACAATGACGTCAAAATCGGCGACGTGATCGAGGCCTTCGAGATGGAATCGATCAAGACTTCGCTGTAGGGGGAACCGGGCATGGTCGTCGGGGTTCTGCGACTGGAAATCCTTCTTCATGCCCCACACTCTCTCAAGGAAAAGCGCGGGCTGGTGAAAAAGCTGCTGGCGCGTTGCCGCAATGATTTCCCTCTTTCCTGCGCCGAGGTCGATGTACAAGATCTCTGGCAGCGGGCCAACTTCGGATTCGCCATGGTGCATCACGACGAAGGGGCGATCCATCGGGTCTATGAACGTCTCGCCGAGTCCATTGAAGAGACCGGCTTTGCCGAAATTGTCGATCGTTTCATCGAGTTTCTTCACTATTGACAGGAAAAAGTTTGGAATTTCAACGTTCCCATCGCGTGGCCGAGCAGATCCACAAGGAGATCTCGGCCCTGCTCATTAAGGGGCTGAAGGATCCGCGCATCGGCTTTGTCACCATTACGGCGGTGGAAGTCACCTCCGATATGGGTCTGGCCCGGATCTTCTTTTCTGCCTTCGGTTCGGATGCCGAGGTAAAAAATACGGAAAAAGGCCTGAAGAGTTCCGTCCCTTACCTGCGTCGGGAACTGGGCAAGCGCTTACGCCTGCGTTTTGTTCCCGAACTGCTCTTTCAGTTCGACCACTCCCTGGCCTACGGCAATCACATTGATGCCCTGCTGCGCCAGGTCAGCACCGAGCA
>CALJLX010000104.1 GCA_937982495.1 uncultured Desulfuromonas sp. | reverse complement strand
AGATGGTGATTCGTGACTGGAGTTCAGACGTGTGCTCTTCCGATCTCTCGCCGCGACAGGCACGCAGGCTCGCGTTGAGCAGATCGAGGTCGGCGGCGAAGGCGGCGGCGTTCGGGTAGGATTCGACATTCCCGGGCTCGGCCAGGGTCCGTTGCAGACGGTGGCGCATGAGGGTCAGCAGGCGGCGGTTGAGTTCCCCTTCGGGCAGGCTGTCGATTTCGGCCATGGCCTCGGGAAAGGCCGTCCGGTAGTTCTCCAGCGCTTCTTGCAGGGGCGCATGGACTCCCACCCGGTTGCCGGAGCTGGTCAGCAGCTGGCGCAGCTGCTCCAATACGTCGAGGTAGCGGGAGAGGATCTTTTCCCGGGCCAGGGACAGCGCCTCGCGGGTGCTTGCGGGGGTGACGTAGGGATTGCCGTCGCGGTCGCCGCCGATCCACGAGCCGAAGCGCAACAGGGTCGGCAGTCGCGCGGGCTCCAGATCACTCTCGAAGACTTCGTTGAAATGCCGGGCAAGCTTCTCGTAGAGGGGGGCGATGGGGGGGAAGAGGGAGACCGGATAATGGTCGAGCCCCATGACGATTTCGTCGCGCACCGTTGGTTGCTTGCGGCGCACCTCATCCGCCTGCCAAAGAGCGGTGATTTCGGCGAGAATCGCTTGCTGGATAGCGGCGGCGTCGACCGCGGAGAGGGGCAGCTGATCGAGTTTCGCCAACTCGGCGGCGATGCGGCGGCGTTTGAACAGGACCACTCGCCGGGCGACTTCCGTGGGATGGGCGGTGAAGACCGGGACGATTTCGATGCGGCGCAACTGGTCGAGGGTCTCATCCAGGGTCAACCCCGCATCCTTCATGCGCTGAAGGGTGGCTTTGAAGGTGCCCGGCTTGACCGGCGCCCGGCTCACCCGGTGAGCCCGCCCCCGGCGGATGCGATGTCGGGTTTCGGCCAGGTTGGTCAGTTCGAAAAAGGTGGCGAAGGCCTTGACGATGTGATGGGCATTCGTCTCGCTCAACCCGGCGATAATGGCGGCGGCCTCCCGGAGCAGCGCCTCTTCCGCTTCGCCGCCGGCCTGGTCTGACTCCAGCGAATTTTCCAGTTCACGATGGCGGATGGAGAGGCGACGCAGCTTTTCCTCGACGGCAAAAGCCTCTTCCCCTTGCTGTTCGCGAATGACCGTGCCGAGGAGAAATCCCAGGGAGCGTACATCCCGGCGCAGGGGCAGATCTTTGGTGCGAGGGTCACTGGAGGTCAATTCGTCGAGGCGGCCGATCTGATCTTCGCTATACCAATGGAGTTCGTCGGTCGGCATGGGGCCTCCTGAAAAAAATTTTTATATCAGTGTAGCATCGGGACTATCGCACGGAAGCGTGGGGGATGTAAATCCTTCCCCGCTGGAAGGGGGAGATATGCTAAGCTGCCGGAGAAGCGGAGAGGATTCCCATGCGTGAACTGATCGAGCGTTTTGACCGTCACCTTGCCGTGGAGCGGGGCGTCTCCGAGCACACCCGGCTCGCCTACCGCCGGGATCTGCTGGCCTTTCAGGAATTTCTCGGCAGCCTCCCCGTCCCTCGGGGCGAGGATGGGGTGCGGGCCATCGATACCCTGCTCTTGCGCCGTTACCTGGCGGTGCTGCACAAAACCCACAAAAAGACGAGTATCGCCCGCAAGCTGTCGTCCCTGCGCGGCTTTTTTCGCTTTCTGCAGCGGGAAGGGGTGCTTGTGGCCAATTCCGCCGAACTCGTCTCCACCCCCCGTCGGGAAAGGTATCTGCCGACAGTTCTCTCCGTCGACGAATCCTTCGCCCTGCTCGACGCCCCCCGGCGTCCGGATCTTCTCGGGTTGCGCGATCAGGCGATTCTCGAAACCCTCTATTCGAGCGGTCTGCGCGTCGGCGAACTGACCGGGCTGGATGTCGGCGCCGTCGATCTGGCCGAGGGCCTGGTGCGGGTGCTCGGCAAGGGGAGCAAGGAACGGATCGTGCCTTTGGGCGGCAAGGCTTGTCGCGCCATCCACGACTATCTGGAAGCGCGGACGGGCGTTGCTTCCACGGATGCGCTTTTTCTCAACCGGAACGGCGGACGGCTGACGGCGCGCAGCATCCAGCGTGGGCTCAAACAGCAGTTGCTCGACGCTAGGTTGCTCAAGGATGCCACCCCCCATACATTGCGCCACTCCTTCGCCACCCACCTGCTTGACGGTGGCGCCGACCTGCGCGCCATCCAGGAACTGCTCGGCCACGAATCCCTCTCCACCACCCAGAAATACACCCAGGTCAGCGTGGCCCGGCTGATGGAGGTCTACGATAAGGCCCATCCCCGGGGACGGAAAAAATGACAAAAAAGGTCTTAATTGTCTTGACTCCTGTGGTCGCCTTGTTAAAATCATGGCGTTTCATCAACTCACTGGCAAAGGAGACAATTCAATGAGTGTTCTGGTCGGAAAAAAAGCCCCCGAGTTCACCGCCGCCGCGGTACTGGCCGACGGCAGCATAAATGAGCGTTTCGCCTTGGCCGACTATGCCGGGAAATACGTCGTTCTCTTCTTCTATCCCCTCGATTTTACGTTTGTCTGTCCCACCGAGTTGATTGCCTTCAGCCGGCGCATCCAGGAATTTGAGGAGCGGGGCGTGCAGGTGATCGGCTGCTCCATCGACTCCCAGTACACCCATGTCGCCTGGCGCAATACGCCGGTGGCGGAAGGCGGGATCGGTCCGGTTGCCTATCCCCTGGTGGCCGACGTCAAGCATGAAATCTGCCGCGCCTATGACGTGGAATTCGGCGAAGCCGGGGTCGCCTTTCGCGGTTCCTTCCTGATCGATCGTGGGGGCATCGTCCGCCATCAGGTGGTCAACGATCTTCCTCTGGGGCGTAATGTCGACGAGATGCTGCGCATGATCGATGCTTTGCAATTCACCGAGAAGCACGGCGAGGTCTGCCCCGCCGGCTGGAACAAGGGGGACAAGGGGATGAAGGCGGACAGGCAGGGGGTCGCCACCTATCTGGCGGCGGAAGGCGAGAAGCTCTGATTTCTTTTCGAATAACGTGATCCATAAAAAAAGCGGCCCATCAGGGTCGCTTTTTTTATGGCGGGTTTAGGATAAAAAGCGATGGGAGAATCCGAAGGATTCTCCCATCGTGTGTCAAGCATGCGTTAAAGGTTTATTGTGCCGGAATGACCGTGCAGCAGATAACCTCGACGCGGCGGTTCTGCTGGCGGCCGGCGTCGGTGTCGTTGCTGGCGATGGGCTGGCTTTCGCCATAGCCCCGGGCAACCAGTTTGTTGGCATTGATGCCGAACTTGTTCACCAGATACTTGCGTACGTTCTCGGCGCGGCGCTGGGACAGTTTCTGGTTGTAGGCATCGGTGCCCTTGCTGTCGGTATGGCCGGCGACCAGGATTTGGTTGGCCGGATACTTGTTGATGAAGTCGGCCGCTTCCTGGAGTTTGCCGTGGTACATCGGGCGAACGTCAGCTTTGTCGAAGTCGAACTCGATCTGCAGGGTGAAGCTCACCGGGCAGCCTTTTTCGTCAACGACCACGCCACGGGGGGTGCCGGGGCACTTATCGAGGTAGTCGTAGACGCCGTCGCCGTCGCTGTCGAGCGGGCAGCCGTTGGCGTCAACCGC
>CALJLX010000103.1 GCA_937982495.1 uncultured Desulfuromonas sp. | reverse complement strand
TGCCCTTGTCGTGATCGAAGAAGACGCCCGGCGAACGGTGCAACTGGCTGACGATGACCCGTTCCGTTCCATTGATGATGAAGGTGCCGTTCTCGGTCATGAGCGGGATTTCGCCGAAGTAGACCTCCTGCTCCTTGATGTCCCGGATCGACTGGACTCCCGAATCCTTGTCCACATCCCAGGAGACCAAGCGCACCCGCACCTTGACCGGCGAGGCGAAGGTCATGCCGCGCTGATGGCATTCGTCGACATCGTACTTGGGCACGCCCAGCGCGTAGGAGACATACTCCAGGGAACAGGTCTCGCTGAAATCGCGAATGGGAAAGACCGAACGGAAAACGGCCTCAAGGCCGATGTTCTGCCGCGCAGAAGGAGGCAACTCCGCCTGAAGAAAACGCTTATAGGAATTTTTCTGGATATCGATCAGATTGGGAATATCGATAATCCGCTGAACTTCAGCGAAATGTTTCCTCAGAAGCTGGTTATTCGCGATCGAATAAGCCATGGAATCTCCTTTAGGTAACGAAAGTAGAATAGCCAAGGCCGCGCGGGGCGACCTTGGCTAAGGGTGAAACTATCGCGCCGTCGCTTACTTGAGCTCCACAGTGGCGCCGGATTCTTCAAGCTGCTTCTTGAGTTCCTCGGCTTCGGCCTTGGAAACGCCTTCCTTGACAGCCTTCGGAGCGCCGTCAACGAGGTCCTTGGCTTCCTTGAGGCCCAGACCGGTAGCGGCACGAACAACCTTGATGACATTGATCTTCTTCTCGCCGGCAGCGGCGAGAATGACATCGAACTCGTCCTTCTCTTCGACGACGGCGGCGGCGCCAGCGGCGGGAGCGGCGGCAACGGCCACCGGTGCGGCGGCGGATACGCCGAACTTCTCTTCCAGTTCCTTGACCAGCTCAGCCAGTTCCAGAACGGTCATTTTCTCGATAAACTCGACTACTTGCTCTTTGGTGATGTCAGCCATGGACTATCTCCTTCATACGGTATCAATATGGATGGGCTAAAATTAGGCGGCTTTTTTGTCCTGAATCGCGGCCAGAACCTGGACCAGGGAACGCGGAATCGCCGCCAGCACACCAACGAAGTTGGTAACCGGGGCATTGAGCGAACCCAGCATTTTCGCCAGCAGCACTTCGCGGCTCGGCAGTTCGGCCAGGGCCTTGATCTCGTCGACGTTCAGCAGTTTCCCGTCGAGAGCACCGGCTTTCAGTTCGAACTTGGGGTTGGTTTTGGCGAATTCGGCGAGAATCTTGGCCGGGGCGACCGGGTCGCCCGTAGCGATGGCAATCGCGGTGGGACCTGCCAGATGATCATTCAAGCATTCCGCGCCGGTTCCTTTGGCGGCCAGCTTGAGCAGGGTATTCTTGGCAACCTGATACTCGACGCCGGCACCACGTAACTCGCCACGCAGTTTGTTGACCTGCTCCACGTTCAATCCGCGGTAATCCGCGAGGAACGAGGCCTTGGCGGAAGCCAGCTTTTGCGCCAGTTCGGCGACAACCTGTTCTTTACCTGACTTGTTCAACGTCTCTCCTCCTTTCTGTTTGATCTGGGGATGCGGTCATCCCGAGCCCCTGTCAGAGGTGTAATGAAGAGACGGAAACTACCGTCGCTCCCTACGAACAGCCTCGGCAGGCGGAGAAATCCATTAAACCCTCGGTGAGGATGCCTGCTGTCTTTGACCAGGAGCGGTACTAAGCTTAAGCACGACGGCTCGCGAAACCGCGAGCCGCACGTCGGATGGCCGGATGGCCGATCCTTATTTAATCAGCGCTTGCAGAGCCGGCACATCGACCACGACACCCGGACCCATAGTGCTGGAAATACTGACCTTTTTAAGGTAGGAACCCTTCGCGGTGGAGGGCTTGGCCTTGATCAGGGCATCCACCAGAGAAATGATATTTTCCTGCAGCTTCTGCGGGTCGAAAGAAACCTTACCCACCGGCGCATGGACAATCCCGGCCTTCTCCACCCGGTACTCGATCTTGCCCGACTTCGCCTCGTTGACGGCACGACTGATATCGAAAGTGACCGTGCCAACCTTAGGGTTGGGCATCAGGCCGCGAGGACCGAGCAGTCGACCGATCTTACCAACGGTACCCATCATGTCCGGAGTGGCGATAGCGGTGTCGAAGTCGAACCAGCCCCCCTGGATTTTCGCGACCAGATCGTCGGCGCCCACATGATCGGCACCAGCGGCGGCAGCCTCCTGCGCCTTCTCGCCTTTGGCAAAAACCAGAACTCGCACGGTCTTGCCGAGTCCGTTGGGCAACACCACGGCGCCACGAACCATCTGATCCGCCTTGCGGGGATCGACGCCAAGGCGCACGGAAACATCGACGGTCTCGTCAAACTTGGCATAGGCGGAGTCCTTGACCAACGCGATCGCCTCGTCAATAGAATAGGCCATGCGGCGATCAATCTTCGCCTTGGCTGCTTTATGCTGTTTCCCTGTTTGCATCTTTGTATACTCCAGACTCTGCCGTGATTAGACGATTTCCAGACCCATGCTGCGCGCGGTGCCCTCGATGGTCTTGACCGCAGCCTCCACATCGAAAGCATTCAGGTCGGGCATCTTGAGCTTGGCGATCTCCAACACCTGATCCTTGGTCACCTTGCCCACCTTATTTTTGTTGGGCACACCGGAACCCTTGGGAATCTTGGCGGCCTTCATCAAGAGCACGGCCGCCGGCGGAGTCTTGGTGATGAAAGTGAAGGAACGATCGGCATAAACGGTGATGACCACCGGAATGATCATCCCTTCTTCACCCTGGGTCCGTGCATTGAAAGTCTTGCAGAATTCCATGATATTGACCCCGTGCTGACCGAGCGCGGGACCAACCGGCGGCGAAGGATTGGCCTTGCCGGCGGGAATCTGCAGCTTTATTTGTCCAATAACCTTCTTGGCCATGAGCTACTCCTTAAAATTTATGTCCAAGACCAGCGTCAGCTGGTCTTCTCAACCTGGATGAATTCAAGCTCCACAGGAGTCACACGGCCAAAGATACTGACCATCACCTTGAGCTTGGCCTTGTCCGGCTTGACGTCCTCCACAACCCCGGTGAAATTCAGGAAAGGGCCATCGACCACTCGCACCGTCTCACCGACTTCAAACTCAACTTTCGGCTTCGGACGCTCGGCCCCTTCTTCCATGCGGGTCGTGATCTTGGCTACTTCCTCGTCGGGAATCGGCGGGGGCGATATTCCGCCACCGACAAAACCGGTGACCTTGGGCGTATCCTTCACCACATGCCAGGTTTCGTTGTCCAATTCCATCTGAACCAGGATGTACCCGGGGAAAAACTTACGAGAAGAAGTGCGGCGTTCGCCATTCTTGAGTTCAACAACCGTCTCGGAGGGAATCAGAACTTGGCCAAACCGCTCCTCGACGCCGAACAACCGGACCCGTTCTTCGAGGTTCAGCTTCACCTTGTTTTCGAAGCCCGAATAGGTATGGACTCCATACCAGCGCATTGCCATATTGACTACCTAGCCTCCCTTAGCCCAACAGCGCTCGGATCGACGCCGACAGGGCGCTATCCACCAGCCACAGGAAGACCGCTACGAACACTACGAGAACAATGACGACCAGGGTTGATGCATAGGTATCCTTCTTGGTCGGCCAGGTTACCTTTGCCAACTCGCCCTTGACATTGGCGAGGAACTCCGTCGTTTTCCCGATCACTATCTAAACCCCCATGGAGGATTTTTCTCAGATTTAAATGGCAGGCCAGGAGGGACTCGAACCCCCAACACCCGGTTTTGGAGACCGGTGCTC
>CALJLX010000102.1 GCA_937982495.1 uncultured Desulfuromonas sp. | reverse complement strand
ACCACCGAGATCTACACTCTTTCCCTACACGACGCTCTTCCGATCTATTCTAATCCGCATGTCCAACCTTCCGTTTTATAGAGATATTTCTATACTTCATCGGGAATTTAATCACTTTAGAGAGATTCCCGGCGCGTGTCACGCTTTTTTAGGTCTCGACACCATCGCGCCGCGGATAATGTGCTTCAGTTCTTCATGGCTTGACCTTACGAGGGCCTTTCGGATATATAACCAGGACTTCTCATCATTGTCCCCGGATACCCTGTGAAACCTTCGCCCCTCCTCGCCGCACTCGCCATTTCCCTGGGAATCCATGGTGCCATCTTGATCTTTCCCGATGAGGTCGGCGACGTCCGGCCTCGGCCGGAAAAGACCACGGAGGTGGGTCTCGTCTATATCGCTGAGCCCCAGGCTGCCCTCCCCCGGCCCACGCCCGCAGCCATGCGGCCTGATCCGGTTCCGGCGCCCTCGGAACCGAAAGCTCCCCCCATAAAGAAAGCGGCCACGAAGAAACCACACCGGACGGCGGTCATCCCTACCCCGAAAAAACAGGTGGCGGCGGAGATCGCCGCTGCGCCGGAGAAACCTTCCACGCCGTTGCCGTCGCCGTCCCCCCCCGTACCAGAGGCCTTGGCCGCCGGGGCGCTGAACGAAACGGCGCTTACGGACCCGGCTCCCTCCATCGAACCGTCCCTGGCGAACCCCCAAGAGCCAGCCGCCTCCCTTGCAACGACGCCGTCGCCCAAGACGACGCCCCCCCCTGAAACCGCCCCCCAGCCGCCCCGTTACCGCTTCAATCCGCAACCGGATTATCCCGCCCTGGCCCAAAGACGTCACTGGCAGGGGGAGGTGCTGCTCCGGGCGCTGGTCGATGCCCAGGGGGAGGTGATCCGGGTGGCCCTGGAATCCTCCTCGGGACATGACATTCTCGATCAGGCGGCCCTGAAGACGGCTCGTCGCTGGAAATTCCACCCCGCCCATGACGGACGGGAAAATGTCCCCCAGGAAGTCTGCCTGCCCATCCGTTTCGAACTGAGCAAACAGTAAAATTCACGACCAGTGACTTGGCGAAAACACCTGTATATATTTATCCGCCCTTGACTTGGATCGCGGATTTCATGCTACTATCCGAATTTGAATTCAGGCATCACGTCAGCCTCGACACTCGACATCGAAGGTGTGGGCCGTACGGAGGAAGGATCAAACATGCAGAGTGAATTTCAATCGATCATCAACGCGGTGGGGGATTTGCCGCCCATGCCGATGGTGGCGACCAAAGTCGTTCAGCTGATGCAGGACCCGAATAAAACGGCGAAGGATCTGGCCGATGCCATTTCCAAGGACGCGGCGGTTTCGGCCCGCATTCTGAAAATCGCCAATTCCTCCTTTTACAGCATGCAACGCCAGGTTAAGACCATCGAGCACGCCATCGTCATCCTTGGCGAGAAGACCTTGAAGAGCCTGGTGCTGGCCTCCAGCCTCAAGGGGGTCAACAAGACCTTCGGCCTGACGGAAAAAATGCTCTGGGAAGATTCCATCGGCGCCGCCATCGGTTCGCGCCTGGTCGCCCAGCGCTTCAAATCGGCCGACCCGGAAGAAGCCTTTCTCGGCGGACTCTTCCGGCATATCGGCAAACTGGTGATGAACAACACCGATCCCGATAAATTTTTGCAGATCATTCAAGGGGTGTACAACGGCGAGGGTAGTTTCGAGGATCTGGAGAAGAAGTACTTCCCCTACTCCCATGCCCTGATCGGTGAAGCCGTGCTGCAAAAATGGAATTTCTCCGAGAATCTCACTCAAGTAGCCCGCCATCACGAGGATCTCGACGTCCCCCGCAAGGAGCAGCCCGATCTTTACCGTCTGCTCATCACCGTTCACATCGCCGACAAACTCTGCCGCAGCCTCGGTATCGGCCAGCGTGAACCGGATGAAAGTCTCGATCTTTTCGAGTGCCTCAAGGACAAGGCGCCGGGCATCAAACCGGAACACCTCGACAAGGTCCTGGAAGAGTTCCGGGTGATTTTCGAACGGGACCGGGACGCTTTCCTCGAAAACTGAACGCCAGATCCATCGCGACAAAAAACGCCGGCTCTCCCAGGAGGCCGGCGTTTTTTGTCGGAAAAGACATCGCCCCCGCCGGAAGGAATCCGGCGGGGGCGAGTTTTATACGGAAGGCTTCGGTTACTTGCCGTAGCCTTCCATTTCATCGAACTGCAGGTATTTGTAGATCTGCTCGGCCTTGGGCGCGACTTTTTCTTTGTACACGGCCAGATATTCGGCCGGAGTCGGCAACTTGCCCATGTTGGTGATGACCGCGCCGAGTTCGGCGGAGCCGAGGAAAACCTTGGCGCCGTTACCGATCCGGTCGTCGAAGTTACGGGTCGAGGTGGAGAACATGTTCACCCCGTCGGGAACCCGAGCCTGATTGCCCATGCACAGCGAGCAACCGGCGATCTCGATGCGGGCACCCATGGCGCTGTAGACCGAGAAGAGGGCTTCGTCCTTGAGCTGCTGCTGATCCATGCGGGTCGGCGGGCAGATCCAGGTGCGCACGGCCGGATTGAACTTCTGGCCGCGCCAGATCTCGGCGGCGGCGCGGAAGTGGCCGATGTTGGTCATGCAGGAACCGAGGAAAACATCGTGGATCTGGGTGCCGGCGACTTCGGAAAGGAGTTTGACATCGTCCGGGTCGTTCGGACAGGCCAGGATCGGCTCGGTAATTTCGGCCAGATCGATTTCGATGACGGCGGCGTATTCGGCGTTGGTGTCGGCCTTGAGCAGTTTCGGAGCCTTGAGCCACTCGTTGACGGCGTCGATGCGGTTCTGCAGGGTCTGGGGATCCTGGTAGCCCTCGGCGATCATCTTCTTCATCAGGGCGACATTGGAACGCAGGTAGGTACAGACCGAGGCCTCGGAGAGTTGGATGCAGCCGGCGGCGGCGCTGCGCTCGGCGGCGGCGTCGGTCAGCTCGAACGCCTGCTCGACGGAGAGGTTGGGCAGACCTTCCATTTCCAGGATACGGCCATTGAAGATATTCTTCTTGTTCTTCTTGGGTACGGTCAGCAGGCCCTGTTTGATCGCCCAGAAGGGAATGGCGTTGACCGCGTCGCGCAGGGTGATGCCGGGATTGAACTGACCCTTGAAGCGAACCAGCACCGACTCGGGCATATCCAGGGGCATGAAGCCCATGGCGCCGGCGAAAGCGACCAGACCGGAACCGGCCGGGAAGCTGATGCCGATGGGGAAGCGG
>CALJLX010000101.1 GCA_937982495.1 uncultured Desulfuromonas sp. | reverse complement strand
AGCGCCCTCGGCGGATCAGTTTGCGGATGGCGGCGCCGGTTTCGGCCAGGGAGGCGCGCTCTTCCTTGAAGGCGCGCAGGTGTTCGCGGATCTTTTCATCCAGCTCGTTTTCGGCCAGGAATTTCCGGTAGGCTTGGGCGGTGGTGGCGAAGCCGTCCGGCACCCGGATGCCCTCGCCCTTGAGCGTTCCGACCATCTCCCCCAGCGAGGCGTTCTTGCCGCCGACCAGCGGCACGTCCTCTTTGCCGAGGGTCTCGAACCAGCGGATGAAACCCGACGTGTCGGTCATGGGTCACCTCCCGGAAAGGTTATTTGTTCAGATTTTTCGCCACGTCGATGAGCAAACTGGCGGTCAGCCGCGAGCGCTCGACCATGCCGGCGAAGCGCCCCGCCTCGTTCGTCGCCGGCAGTCGGTCGACGGCGAGGGTTTCCATCTTGAGCAGAGCCTGATATTTGTCCGTCCCTTTGCTGATGGCATCCTTGGCGCCGATAAAGTCCGGCAACTGGGCAAGAGCCTTGGTGTCGGCGACGTTCAGCCACTCGGCGAACTGGTCGGCGTTGACGGGCACCCCATATCCCTGCTGGAAAAATTCCGCCAGCGGACGGGCGTTGGCCAGGCCGAAAAAACGGCCGTCGCGATCTTCGATGATGACGTATTTGAGAAAGGGCTGGCGGGAGAGGGCGGCGAAGTATTCGGCGATGGCCGGACCCCAGTAGCCGCCATGGCCGAGGCGGAAGGTCAGTCCTTCGGTTTCGCTTTCGAGCAGGCGGGGAATTTCGTTGACCCCGCCTTTGGGACCGAGCCGCACCGGCTCGGCGGGAATGCCGACCAGCGGCGTCACCTGTTTGTCGATGGTCGACGCCGAGGCCTGGACGAAGGCGGTCTCGATCTTGACGCCGCCTTCGCCGACCTCAAGTTTCTGCAGTTTGCCGGTGACCAGCAGAAAGAGGACCACCGGCACCACCGCCACCACGATGTCCGAAGGCTTGACCTCGAAGCGGGCGTTTTTCGCGCGGAGCAGCACCAGCGCCGCCAGGATCAGGATAAAACTGCCCACGGAAAAGAGAATGGTCGTGTTCATGGGTGGTCCTTTCCCGCCGTCGTGACCGGCGCGCGAAGCCCCTCCTTCATGACTTCTATCAGTCCCCGGCGGGATGTCAACAAGCCGACAGGTCGCCCTTGATGATTGACACTTCCCGGTCCTTTTGCCTAAGATGAGAGGCTTTTGCGCCCTGGAAGGAACCCGGTTGAAACAGAAATCCATCTATACCTGTCAGCAATGCGGTTATCAGAGTCCCAAGTGGCTCGGTAAATGCCCCGACTGTCACCAGTGGAACAGCCTGGTCGAGGAAACCCTGGCGGTGCTGAAAGGCAAGGGGAAACAGACGACCGCCGCCTCCGGCCTGCCCCCGCAACGCCTGACCGAGGTGCAAAGCACCGAGGATGACCGCATTCGCTGCGGCATCGGCGAGCTCGACCGGGTACTCGGCGGCGGCGTGGTGGCCGGGTCCTTCACCCTGATCGGCGGCGATCCCGGCATCGGCAAATCGACGCTGCTGTTGCAGGCCGTTGATCGGTTGGCCCGGGTCGGTACGGTTCTCTATGTCACCGCCGAGGAGTCGGCCCGGCAGGTCAAGCTGCGCGGGGAGCGGCTCGGCGTCGCCGCCCGCGACCTCTTTCTGCTGGCGGAAACGGCCCTGGAAACGATCCTTGACCGGGTACGCGAGCTCAAGCCGGCTTTTCTCGTCGTCGATTCGATCCAGACCATCTTTACCGCCGCCCTGGACTCGGCGCCGGGGAGCGTCAGCCAGGTGCGGGAATGCGCCGGGCGACTGATGCAGGTGGCCAAGGGGGACGGCATCCCGACCTTCATTGTCGGCCATGTGACCAAGGACGGCTCCATCGCCGGGCCGCGCATGCTCGAACACATGGTCGACACCGTCCTCTACTTCGAAGGGGACCCCGGCCATCCCTACCGGATTCTGCGGGCGGTGAAGAACCGTTTCGGTTCGACCAACGAAATCGGCGTTTTTTCCATGGGGGAAGCGGGGCTGGCCGAGGTCGCCAACCCCTCGGAACTCTTTCTCGCCGAGCGCCCGGAAGGGGCCGCCGGCAGCGCCGTGGTCCCGGCCCTGGAGGGGAGTCGGCCGATCCTGGTGGAACTGCAGGCGCTGGTTTCCGGTTCTTCCTTCGGCACCCCCCGGCGCACGACCATGGGCATCGACCACAACCGGGTGTCGCTGCTGGTGGCGGTGCTGGAAAAGAAGGTCGGCCTCTCGCTGTTGGCCCAGGACATCTTTCTCAACGTCGCCGGCGGGGTGCGCTTGGCCGAGCCGGCCGTCGACCTCGGGGTGATGGCGGCGCTGGCTTCGAGCCATCTCAACAAGCCGATCCCGCCGCGCACCATCCTCTTCGGCGAGGTCGGCCTGGCCGGCGAGGTGCGGGCCGTCTCCCGGCCGGAACTGCGGGTCAAGGAAGCGGCCCGGCTCGGCTTCGACCGTTGTCTCCTCCCCGCCGGCAACTTGAAGAACCTGGAAGCGCCGCCGGGGATGGAACTGATCGGCGTCCGCCGCGCCGAAGAGGCCCTGGAGGGGCTGTTCGAGTAAAACCAGTGATTAGTGATTGGTTGATAGTGATTAGTTTTTTGCCCTCAACCAATCACCAATCACTGACAACTAATCACCGCTTTTCCGGAGGTTCTCTTGAGC
>CALJLX010000100.1 GCA_937982495.1 uncultured Desulfuromonas sp. | reverse complement strand
CTACAACGCGGCCAAGGCCGTCGACGGGAACGCCGCGACCCGGTGGTGGACCAGGAGTGACGGCAACCAGTGGTTGATGGTGGATTTGACGCAAAGCTCTCGGGTCAATCGCGTGGTGATTAACTGGCACAGCAATTATGCCAGGGAGTACGAGGTTTACGTGTCGACCGACAACCGTAACTGGACCCGGGTGAAAACGGAGAACTATGGCAACGGCGGAGTGGACGACATCACCTTTACCGCCCGGGACGCCCGCTATGTGCGCCTGCTCTGTAAAAGCGACCGCTATGACGGCTACTCCGTCAATGAGATGGAAGTCTATGCACCCTGATAGGGTCACATCATGAAACGAAAAAGACCTGCCCAGGCAGGTCTTTTTCGTTAAGGAATCGTCCCTTTACGACAAATCGTGGGGTCCCCGCGAGGCGTAACCAGAATGGCGCGATGAACTTGCCCTCCCCTGGCTGGAATTGGTTCCAATATTGCATACAAGACTAGGCGGGTGTTGCTAACGCATGACGATGGGAGGTCTCGAAGATGAAAAAGGTTCTGATTGTGGACGACAGTATCGCCGTCGCCCGACAGCTTGAAAAGATCTTGACGGGTTCCGGCGATTTCGAGGTTGCCGGCCACGCTAAAAATGGCGCCGAAGCGATCAAGATGAAGCAGACGAGTAAACCGGATCTGATCTGCATGGATATGAACATGCCGGTCATGGACGGATTGACCGCTTTGCGGACCCTGATGGCCATGGACCCTACGGCCAAAGTCGTCATGGTCACTTCCCTTGGCGGGGTGGGGGACAAGTTCGCCGAAGCCTTGCGCCTGGGGGCGAAGACCGTGATTTCCAAACCATTTGATACCGAAGGCGTGCTCAACATCCTGCGAGATCTCTGACCGCATATTCAGCGTCGTCAGTTTCTTTGCCGAGGGATGAAACTTTTTTGACAAGGGGGCCGTTCATGGCTGTCAAATTTTTCGGTCAGTTTTTGCTGGAACAACGAGCCGTCAAACAAGAGGATCTGTTGAAGGCGATCGAACTGCAGGAAACCACAAACCTCAAGTTTGGCGCGACCGCGCTGGCGATGGGCTTGATTTCCCTGACCGCTTTCGAACGGGTTCATGACGCGCAGCGCCTTGAGGATCTCAAGTTCGGGGATATGGCGATCAAGCTCGGCATTTTGACCGAGGAACAGGTCAATCAGGTGCTGATCCGGCAGAAAAACAACCATCTGTATATCGGCGAAGCGCTCGTGCGGATCGGCGCCTTGAGTTCCGAGTCCCTGAAGCACTACCTTGAAACCTTCAAGGAAGATCAGGCTCCCTATGTCGTTGATCGTATCGTTATTCCCGCCGGACTTCCCCAACCTCAGGTGTGGGAAATCTGCGCCGATTTGACCTTCAAGATGCTCTTGCGGGTGGCGGGGCTCTCGACGCGCCCCAGTGCAAGTCAAATTTCCGACAGGTTGGATCCGGTATTTCTGGTGGGAGTTATGCCCATTAAGGGAACGGTGCAGGGGCGCTATGCCTTGGGTGTCACCGAGGCGACACGACT
>CALJLX010000099.1 GCA_937982495.1 uncultured Desulfuromonas sp. | reverse complement strand
TTCCCGGGGAGAACTGATGGTCGACGCCCTCCCCGAATATCGCCACCTCTTCCAGACGTTGCTGGAAAAGACCGGACTTTCGCCCCAAACCCAATTCAACGATGCCGAGGTGCAGCCATGAAAGAACTGGTCATTATCAGCGGCAAGGGGGGAACCGGCAAGACCAGCGTCACCGCCTCTTTCGCCGTACTGGCGGAAAAGGCGGTCCTCGCCGATTGCGACGTGGACGCAGCCGATCTGCATCTGGTGTTGAAGCCGGATGTCCGGGAGCGCCACGATTTTCGCAGCGGGCATGAGGCGGTCATTCGGGAGGCGGACTGCACCGGCTGCGGAGTCTGCCTCGACCTGTGCCGTTTCGATGCGGTGCGGCGGCATGACACGGAGGCCGGTTCGCGCTGCGTCATCGACCCGGTGGCGTGCGAGGGGTGCGGGCTGTGCGTGCGCTTCTGCCCTGATCAGGCCATCGATTTTCCCGAGCGGCTGTGCGGCGAATGGATGGTTTCCGATACCCGCTGCGGTCCGATGGTCCATGCCCGGCTGGGGGTGGCCGCCGAGAATTCGGGCAAACTGGTCGCCACCGTGCGCCAGGAGGCCCGGCGCATCGCCGAGGCGCAAGGGCGGAAGCTGGTGATCGTCGACGGCCCCCCCGGCATCGGTTGTCCGGTCATCGCCTCGCTGAGCGGTGCCGCCCAGGTGCTGGTCGTCACCGAGCCGACCGTCTCCGGCGAGCACGATCTCGCGCGAGTACTGAAGCTGGCCGCGCATTTCGGGATTCCGGCGGCGATCTGCGTCAACAAGTGGGATCTCAACCCGGAAATGACCGAGCGCATCGAAAAGCAGGCACGGACCCTGGGGGCGACGGTGGCCGGGCGCATCCGCTACGACCGCGCCGTCACCCAGGCGCAGATCCGGGAGCGGGCGGTGGTCGAAACCGACGCCCCCTGCGCCGAGGATATCCGCGCCCTCTGGGAGCGGTTGAACATCTAGCCCGCTTGCGGTTCTGGCGGTTCGGCCGTGCTCGCCGGCGGCCAGGGGCGGGCGAGGCGGGCGCTGAAGATCAGTCCGGCAAGCAGCAGCGTCACGATCAGCCCCGTCACCCCCGGCCACTCCCGCCAGCTCCAGAAGAAGCCCCCGACCGTTCCGGAAATGCTCGAACCGAGATAGTAGAAGAAGAGATAGAGGGCCGAGGCCTGGGCCTTGGCGACGGGCGCCCGGCGACCGACGCCGCTGGAAGCGACGGAATGGACGCCGAAAAAGCCGACGGTGAAGATGCCGACGCCGAGAACGATCCAGGGCAGGGCGGCGGCCAGGGTCAGCAGCGCGCCGACGACCATGGCCGCCAGGCCGAAGCGGATCAGCGGCGCCCGGCCGAAGCGGTTGACGAAATGCCCCATGATCGAGGCGCTGAGGGAGCCGAGCAGGTAAACGAGAAAGATCAGGCTCGCCTGGCTCTGGCTGAGGAGATAGGGGGCTTCCAGCAGGCGGAAGGTCAGGTAGTTGTAGAGGGTGACGAAGGCGCCCATGGCGAGAAAGGAGATGAGATAGAGGCGGCGCAGCAGCGGATCGCGCAGGTGCCGACCGAGGGAGGTGAAGAGATAGGCGGCGGCGAAGGGGCGCGGCGGCAGATGCGAGGGGGGGAGACTGGCGGCGAAGAAGAGACTGGTCAGCAGGCAGGCGCCGCCGAGGATGAAAAAGGCCGCTTGCCAGCACCAGACATCGGCGAGGATGGCGGTGAGCAGCCGTCCGGCCATGCCGCCGACGGCGTTGCCGCTGATGTAGAGGCCCATGGCCGAGGCGATGGCCGACGGGCTCATCTCCTCGCTCAGGTAGGCCATGGCCACGGCCGGAAGTCCGGCCAGCAGCAAACCTTGCAGAAAGCGCAGGCCAAGCAGCCCGGCGAAGCTGTCATTGAAACCGATCAGCAGGGTCAGGCCCGAGGTCAGGATGAGGGCGCCGCTCATGACCCGCTTGCGCCCCCAGGTTTCCGAGAGGGTGCCGACGAAAAGCATGGCGACGGCCAGGGTGCCGGTGGTCAGGGAGAGCGGCAAACTGCCGAGGGCGGGGGAGACGCCGAAGCTTTTGGAGAATTCCGGCAGCAGCGGCTGCACCGCGTAGAGACTGACGAAGGTGACGAAACCGGCCAGGAAGAAGGCAAGATTGACCCGACGATAGACGGCGGTGCCGACCTGGATAGCCCCCAACCCGGAATGTTCCGGCGGCGTGTGCAGGTTGACGTGCTGATGATGGCGCGGGTCGCTGGTCATGAGTGACGGAAAAGATAGCACCGAAGGCGGAGGAAGGGAAGGGCCTCCTAAGAGTCGCCACGCCCCTCCCTCCGAGTGCTTTAACGGCCCAACCGAAAACCGCCCTCTTCCCTGAAAATACAATAGCCGAGGAAGCGAACCTCGAACCCTGTCGGCATAGGTATTTTCTCGTCTGGACCGCGCATGTGAGTGTTCCTGATGGCGGTTACATTTTCAACAACCGATAAGGGTCGGCTCTGGTAAGCCAGGGGCTGTCCGGGTATTCGGCAGCCAGTCGGTCATAGATGCCGATCAGGTTGTTGATATCGTGAGTCTCGATGTAGCGGGAAACTCCGATGAGATATACCGCCTCCGGGGCTAGGCTGGCGGCGGGATATTGGGCAAGAATCTGTTCGAACAACCGGCACGCCGCAGGGCGGTCCGGCAGGTTGTACTTTGCCATCCCCATCCCCATCAGCAGCGATGGAATCAGATCTTTTGGCGGATAGAACCCCAGAGAACGGTAGTGTTCAACTCCTTCAGCATCCAGAATCAGCAGAGTCGGAGTCCATTTGATCTTGTAGCGCGGCGCCAACTTGGGGTCGTCGGCCGGCACACGCACCGGGATCAGCTTGCTCGATACGAAATCAACAACCTCAGAATCTGGGAACGCGACCGCGTTCATCCGCTTGCAACCAATTCAGCCAGGATTGAAGAAATCCACGAGAACGAGCTTGTCGTCGGCTTTGGCCTGGGCCAGACCGGCCTCGAATGAAGTCAACCAATTGATCTCCGGCATGATTTTTCTCCTTTCAGGAATTTAGGGTATGGAATTTATTCTACCCCCGTACTACATAAGTTCAATCAACAATTTTCTTTGGCCTATGCAGTGATCTTTTCGCGGCCACGTTCTTTTCCGGTTCCTGGCAACCCCAGCGTCGAACGGAGGACAAAAAAGATGCCTCCTGCCCTGGAAAAGGCGTGATCCGTCGGGAATGTGCTATCCTCAAGCCATGCTTAAGCGAGGAGCCGTCATGCCGTTTTCCCGGATTTTCACTCGGTTGCGCTGCTGTCTCATGGCCCTGTGGCTGTCGCTCTTCTTCCTCGCCTTCGGCGCGCCGGCCGGCGCCGAGGTGCGGAAAGACGCCCTGCCGGAAGTGGTGGTGGTCGGTGGCGACCGCGCCTATCCCCCCTATGAATTTCTCGACCGGGACGGGCTGCCAAGCGGCTACAACGTCGAGCTGACCCGGGCCATCGCCGAGGTCATGGGGCTGCGGATCGAATTCCGCCTCGGCGGTTGGTCGGAGATGCGCGACGCCCTGCAAAGCGGCGCGGTCGATGTCTTGCAGGGGATGTCTTTTTCCGAGGAGCGCCTGGCCGAAGTCGACTTCTCCCTCCCCTCGGCCATCGTCAATCACGCCGTCTTCGCCCGCCGTGATTCCCCCCCGGTCAACACCCTCGCCGAACTCAATGAATACAGCGTGGCCCTGCACCGAGGCGGCATCATGCACGACTACCTGGCGCGCACCGGCTTCGCCGGGGAGCTGCTGCTCACCGAAACCCCGGCCGAGGCCATGCGTCTGCTGGCCGCCGGCAAGAGCGACTTCGCCATCGTCGCCATCGTTCCCGGCATGTACCACATCCGCGAGCTGAAGCTGACCAATCTGCTGCCAGCGGTGCGCAATGTCGCCACCTACCGCTACGGCTACGCGGTGAAAAAGGGGAACGCCGAACTCCTCTCCCGTATCGACGAGGGCCTGGCGATTCTCAAGAAGACCGGTCGCCAGCAGGCGATCTACGAAAAGTGGCTGGGGGTGCTGGAACCGCGCCCCGTCGACTGGTGGACCCTCGTCAAATACGCGGCGGTGGTGGTCATCCCCCTGCTGCTCTTGCTCGGCGGCTTCGCCCTCTGGTCACGCATCCTCCATCGCCAGGTGGCGCTGCGCACCGCCGACCTCACCCGGGAAATCGCCGAGCGCCGCCACGCCGAGGAGGAGTTGCGCCTCAACCAGCGCCA
>CALJLX010000098.1 GCA_937982495.1 uncultured Desulfuromonas sp. | reverse complement strand
GCCCTGGGCGCGGTCAACTCCATCAACTGGGCGCGGGTGCTGGCCCAGGTGGTCTATTACTTCTACGCCTGGGGCCGGGTGCGCAAGCAGACCAACTGTCGAGAAATCTGTTTTTCGGTGCCGACGGGCAACTTCGGCGACATCTTCGCCGGCTTCGTCGCCAAGAAAATGGGCCTGCCGATCCGTCGCCTGATTCTCGCCACCAACGAGAACAACATTCTCACCCGCTTCGTCCGCCAGGGGGATTACTCCATCGGCGCGGTATCGCAGACCTACTCCCCCTCCATGGACATCCAGCTGGCGAGCAACTTCGAGCGCTACCTCTTCTACCTCTACGACGAGCAGAGCGGCCGGGTGCGCAACGCCATGAGCGAGCTCGCTGCCACCGGCCGCCTCGCCTTCACCGCCGGCGAGCGGGACAAGGTGGCCGAGGACTTTCTCGCCCAGGCCGTTTCCAACGCCGAGACCCTGGAAACCATCCGCGACTTTCACGGCAAGACCGGCTATCTACTCGATCCGCACACCGCCGTCGGCGTCCGCGCCGCCCTCGATCTGAGCGACGGGCAAACTCCGACGGTCTGCCTGGCCACCGCCCATCCCGCCAAGTTCGGCGAAGCGGTACGGTTGGCTATCGGCCAGGAGCCGCCCCGCACCGCCTCCCTGAACGGAATCGAAAGCCGCGAGAAGCGCTGCGAAATCATCGATGCCGACACCACGGCGATCAAAAATTATCTGGCGGCCCACGCCCTGTAATAACTTCTCAAGGCTTCCATAACACGCAAAAAGCCCCCGGCGAAACCGGGGGCTTTTTGCGTTGCGGGGATACAGATCGAATCAGCAGTCGAAGTAGAGGGCGAACTCCATCGGGGTCGGCCGCATGCGGGTCGGGTTGACTTCCGCTTCCATCTTGTACTCGATCCACTTCTCGATGACGTCCTCGGTGAAGACATCCCCCTTGAGCAGGAAGGCATGATCGTCGCGCAGATGATTGAGGGCGTCCTCCAGGCTGCGGGCGACATTCGGCACGTCCTTGAGTTCCTCGGGAGAGAGACCGTAGATATCCTTGTCCAGCGGCTGGCCCGGATCGATCTTGTTCTCGATGCCGTCGAGACCGGCCATCAACTGGGCGGCGAAGGCCAGGTAGCCGTTGCAGGACGGGTCGGGAGTGCGATATTCGACGCGCTTGCCCTTGGGATTGTTGGTGACGGGAATGCGGATCGAAGCCGAACGGTTACGGTTCGAATAGGCCAGATTGACCGGCGCTTCGTAGCCGGGGACCAGGCGCTTGTAGGAGTTGACGCTGGGGTTGGTGAAGGCGCACAGGGCCTTGGCGTGCTTCATGATGCCGCCGATGTAGTACATGGCCATCTTCGAGAGGCCGCCGTAGCCGTCGCCGGCGAAGAGGTTTTGACCCTCTTTCCAGAGCGACTGGTGGCAATGCATCCCCGATCCGTTGTCGCCGAACAGGGGTTTGGGCATGAAGGTCAAGGTCTTGCCGTTGCGGAAAGCGACGTTCTTGACGATGTACTTGAACCATTGCAGGGTGTCGCCCATGCGCAGCAGGCTGTCGAAACGCATGTCGATCTCGTTCTGGCCACCGGTGGCGACTTCGTGATGGGAGGCCTCGATACGCATGCCGACGCTTTGCAGTACCTGCACCATCTCGTTACGCAGATCGACGAAGGAGTCGGTGGGCGCGCAGGGGAAATAGCCTTCCTTGTGCCGGGGCTTGTACCCGAGGTTGGGGTATTCCTCGCGGCCGCTGTTCCAGGCGCCTTCGACGGAGTCGATGCAGTAGAAGGATTCGTTGGCGCTGGAGCCGTAGCGAATATCGTCGAAGATGAAAAATTCCGGTTCGGGACCGAAGTAGGCGGTATCGGCGAGACCCGTCGATTTCAGGTAGGACTCGGCCTTTTTGGCGATAAAGCGGGGATCGCGGGTATAGCCCTCGCGGGTGATCGGATCGATGATGTCGCAGATCAGACTCAAGGTCGTGACCTGGATAAAGGGATCGATCTTGGCGGTGGTCGGATCGGGAATCAGCAGCATGTCGCTGTTGTGGATCGGCTGCCAGCCGCGGATCGAGGAACCGTCGAAGCCGATGCCTTCCTCGAAGGTGTCTTCGCCGAATTCGCTCATGGGGACGGAAAAGTGCTGCCAGATGCCGACAAAGTCGAGAAATTTGTAATCGACCATCTGACAGTTGTTCTCTTGGGCAAAAGCTACGACTTCCCTGGGTGTCATTGATGTCTCCTTTGACTGGATGTTTTTTTAAGCCACGGCCTCCCCGAGCGGGCCGGCATGAATGGAAAAGATGTCGCGGGCGGCGTTTTAGAGGGCGTCGTCGCCGCGCTCGCCGGTGCGGATGCGCACCACTTCGTCGACGCTGGTGACGAAGATCTTGCCGTCACCGATGCGCCCGGTGCGGGCGGCCTCGGCGATGACGTCGACGACCTTGGCGGCCATCTCGTCGCTGACGATGATCTCCATCTTGATCTTGGGGATGAAATCGACCACGTATTCGGCGCCGCGATAGAGTTCGGTATGCCCCTTCTGCCGCCCGAACCCTTTCACTTCACTGACGGTAATACCCTGAATGCCGATTTCGTTCAGAGCTTCCTTAACCTCGTCAAGCTTGAAGGGCTTGATAACGGCTTCCACTTTTCTCATCTCTTCACCTCCCGAAAAGGATCTGGCGCGTCACGCACGCGAGGTTTTTTCCCTCGCAACCGCCTTATCGACCAAGGACAGCGTTCTTGGCCAAACGATTTAGCAAAGAACCTGCCATTTATTTCCGAACGCCAAAACAAATCGTAACACACTGAATTTATTATGGGAAAATTCATGGCCCGAGATCCCCCCCCGATCCCGTCCATCACCGTCCACAAAATCGGCCCATTTTTTAAGCAATCCAGGGCCGCATGTGCCCAATCCGCAAGCAGCTCCAGGATTTCGGGAAACCGGTCGAATTGCCGCTGCACTCCCCAGCCCGGACGTGAGGCTTGACTGTTAATAAATACATAATTAAGATTATGCCGTTCCGAAACAAACTCCGTTACGGTTGCCATGGCGCCCTCCGCCACCGGCGCGAGGAGGCCTTCATGACACGTCGCTTCACCCTTCTGCTGGTCGACGACAACCTGTCTCAGGTCGCTCCCCTGCGGGACTTTCTCGAAAAGGCCGGGTATCGGGTCCAAACCGCCGACAACGGCATGAAAGCGATCGTCGCTATCTATCAGCAGCCCCCGGATCTGATCCTTTCGGACATCCCCATCTCCGAACTCAACGGCTACCACCTCTGCCGCATCCTCAAGAACGACCCCCTGACCCAAGACATCCCCATCATTCTCTTCAGCTCCCAGGCGGAACCGCACAACCGTTTCTGGGGAGAAAAAGCCGGAGCCGACGCCTTTCTGGAAAAAAGCGCCGAGTTCCCCCGCATCCTGGCGATCATCGAAGGTCTCGTCAAGGGCCGGAAAGAAGCGACGGAGCCCCCGACGAGAGGGGTCCGGGGGCTCGACGGCAAGGCGATCCGCAACCAGATCACCGGGTTGCTCGACCGCCTCCTGTACGAGTCGACGATTTCCAACGAAATCCTCAAATTGACCGGACTCGCCCACGACAGCGAAGCCCTGGCCCGGGAATTCTTCGATTTTCTCGCCCTCATCTGCCGCTATAGCGCGGCCGGCCTGCTGCTGCGGGAAGGCGCGGACAAATATTCGATTTTTCTGCAACTGATGGAACCGGTTTCGGACGGGTTCATCGAACACGCCCGCAAAGAGATACTGCACCGGGCCGGACTCGACCGGGAAGCCGCGGGCAAGTACCGCTTCCTTCTGATCGAGCGGGAAACCGGAGGAGGGCGGGCGATGCCGGTCAGCTTCCAGGTGCTGAGCGCCCTGCCCATTCATGACGGCAACGAGCTCCTGGCCTCGCTGACCCTCTTTGAAAGCGGCAAGCGGCGGCTGACCGAGGGGATGAGCCACGCCCTTGACGTGATCGCCGACCGGCTGCTGATTGTCGCTCGCTACCTGAAAAAAATCAAGGATATCGAAAACGTCAAAGCGGATCTGGTGTCGATGCTGGTGCATGACATGCGCTCGCCGCTAACCGGCATCAGCGGTTTCACCAATGTGCTGGCCGAGGGCATCCTCGGACAGATTTCCCCCGACCAGGGGGCGGCCCTGCAAAACATTCAGGAAGGCTGTAACCGGCTGCTGGCGCTGATCGACGATATTCTCGACTACTCCAAACTGGAGGCGGGGAAGATGCAGGTATCGCCGCGCCCCCTCGATCTCGCGCCCCTGCTCGTCCAGGTTCTCGGTTCCTTTTCCCTCCAGTTGGAGGAACATCGCTTGCGGATCGAAACGGAACTGCCCGAGAACCTGCCCCAGATCATGGCCGACGAAAAACAGCTGACCCGGGTTCTCGCCAACCTGATCAGCAACGCCGTCAAGTTCACCCCTAACGGCGGCCATATCCGCATCGCCGCCGCCCCCGCCATCAGCCGCCAGAAACAACCGGCCCTGGAAATCAGCGTCAGCGACACCGGCTGCGGGATCCCGGAGGAACAGCAAAAGACCCTCTTCGACCGCTACGAGCAGTTGCCCAGCGCGACCGTCTACCGCAAAGGAACCGGCCTGGGGCTGGCCATCTGCAAGGAGATCGTCGGCCTGCACAATGGCGACATCGAGGTACGAAGCCCGATCGCCGACGGCGTCGGCAGTTGCTTCGCCTTCACCCTCCCCCTGGCCCCACCCTGAAAATTCTCAACCGCGATCGAAAAAGGGACTCTTGCCGCCGACCGACAGGGGGATGGCGTAAGCGATGCGCACCCCCTCGCCGAGCAGACCCATCTCGATGGCGGCCTTGCCGGCGCTGTACATGACGCGGTTATCGAGGCGCAGATCGGCGGCCCGGCTCACCGCCGAACCGACGGCGATCCCCAGGTCGCCGGTGGCGAAGGCGCAGGTGGCGCCCGCCGCCTGCATCGCCGCGCAGTCGACAAAGCCGCAGTAGCCGCAATGGGGCAGGCCGAGGGGCTCCATGCGGGTGCCGATGAGAACCAGCGCCGACGCCAGGGCGAGATTACCGGCGTCGCGGGCGATAAAAGCCACCTGGTCGCGCTCGGCGATCAGGCGCATGGTATCGGCCAGGCGTCCCAGCTCGACACCGCTAACCACGGCGGTCACCAGCAGATCCCGCCCCCGTCCCTTGGGGGCGGTGCGCGCCGCCACGCAGAGCAGCTCGGCGGCCCGTTCGACACATTCGCTCTTCGATTCCGGATTGATCGTCAGCATTTCCGGTTACTCCTTCGCGTTAAGCATGAAAGGAAAAGAAATTCCCTTGAAGAAAGGGGGATGGGCGTAGCAGAATAGGCGCACATTCAACCCAGGAGATTCCCATGCCCCAGATTCATCCCAGCGCCGTGGTCGATCCCGGCGCCCGTCTCGCCGACGACGTCGAGGTCGGCCCCCACGCCTTCATCGACGCCGACGTCACCATCGGGACCGGCTGCCGGATCCTGCACGGCGCCCATGTCGGCCGCTGGACCCGCCTCGGCGCGAACAATATTCTCTATCCCGGCGCCGTCGTCGGCCACGACCCCCAGGATGTCGGCTACAAAGGGGAAGAGGCCTGGACCGAGATCGGCGACGGCAACATCATCCGCGAAGGGGTGACCATCCACCGGGGCAACCGGCCGGGAACCGTCACCCGGGTCGGCGACCACAACTTCTTCATGGTCAACAGCCACGTCGCCCACAACTGCGTCATCGGCAACCACGTCATCCTGGTCAACGGCGCCCTGCTCGCCGGCCATGTGGAAGTCGGCGACCGGGCGATCATTTCCGGCAACTGCCAGGTCCACCAGTTCGTGCGCATCGGCGCCTTCGCCATGATGCGCGGCGGCTCCGGCGCCGCCAAGGATGTTCCCCCTTATTGCATCAACGACGGACTCAACTGGCTGCGCGCCGTCAACGTCGTCGGCCTCAGGCGAAACGGCTTCGACGCCGGCCGCATCCGCGCCGTCAAGGAAGCCTTCAAGACCATCTTCCGCGCCAACCTGCCCCTCGCCGAGGCCCTGCGACAGGTCGCCGACGATCCCGAGTGCACCGCCGATGTCCGCCTGATGCTCGACTTCATCCGCGAAAGCAAACGCGGCGTCGGCAGCGGCCGGGGTTCCAGCCGCGAGTAGCTATGCCACCCCCCGCCCCTGCCGCGCCAGCGCGGCGAAATCCTCGGCCGGCAGGGGTCGGCTGAAATAAAAACCCTGAAAACTGTCGCAGCCACACTGGCGAAGAAAATCGAGCTGCCGGCGAGTCTCCACTCCCTCGGCCACCGCTTGCAGGCCGAGGCTGTGGGCGATGGCGACGATACTGGTGACGACCGCGGCGGCGCTGGGATCGTCGGCGGCGTCGCCGATGAAGGAACGGTCGATCTTCAGGCTGTCCACGGGAAAGCGGCGCAAGTAGTTGAGGGAAGAATAGCCGGTGCCGAAGTCGTCCAGGGCCAGGCTGACACCGAGATCCTTGAACTGGCGCATGGTCGCTGCGGCGGCCTGGGGGTCGCGCATGATCATGCTTTCGGTCAGTTCCATCTCCAAAAGACCCGGTTCCAGATCCCGTTCCCGCAGAAAGCGCCGAGCGGTATCGGCCAGACCCTCCCGCCGGAACTGCCGGGCGGAAAGGTTGGCCGCCACCGGCAGCAACGGCAAGCCTTCATCCCGCCAGCGCCGGAGTTGGGCGCAAACCTCCCCCAGCACCCATTCGCCGATGGGCAGAATCAGACCGGTCTCCTCGGCCAGGGGGATGAACATCCCCGGCGCCACCATCCCCCGCTCGGGATGACGCCAGCGCAAGAGCGCCTCGGCCCCATAGATTTTCCCGGTTGCCAAGGCCACCTTGGGCTGGTAATGCAGGCAGAATTCCTCCCGCTCCAGGGCCCGGCGCAGGTCGGCCTCCATCTCCAGGGTCTCCATGACCCGCAGATTCATCTCCGGCGCGTAAAAGCGGAAGCAGCCCCCCTCCTCCTTGGCTCGATACATGGCGACATCGGCGTTGCGCAGCAGGGTCTCGGCATCCTGGCCGTCGCGGGGGTAGAGGCTGATGCCGAGGCTGGCGGTGACGGTGAGATCCCGCGCCCCGAGCTGATAAGGCAACGTCAGGTGCTCCAGCACTTTCCGCGCCACCGGTCCGACATCATCCTCCCCCGCCAACTCCCCGAGCAGAATCACGAACTCGTCGCCACCGAGGCGGGCGACGCTGTCCATTTCGCGCACGACGGCGCGCAGGCGCTGCGCGGCGCTGAAGAGCAGCTCGTCCCCGACGCTTTGCCCGAGGCTGTCGTTGAGCACCTTGAAACGGTCGAGATCGAGCAGCAGCACCGCGACCAGCCGCCGCGAACGCTGGGCATAGTGGATCGCCTGCTCCAACCGGTCGAGAAGCAGGGTACGGTTGGCCAGCCCGGTCAGCTCGTCGTGGGTGGCCAGGTGGCGCAGCTGCTCCTCGTAGACCTTGCGCTCGGTGATGTCTTCCTTGACCGCGAGAAAATGGCTGATCGCGCCGAATTCATCGCGGATGGCCGAAATCGCCGCCGACTCCCAGAAGAGCGAACCATCCTTGCGCCGGTTGTGGAATTCGCCGCGCCATTCCCCCCCGGCGGTGATCGTTTCCCAGAGGCGCCGATACTCCTCCTCGCTCGTTTCCCCCGACTTCATCAGGCTCGGGTTGCGCCCCCGCACCTCGTCCAGGGTGTAGCCAGTGATCAGGGTGAACTTGGGATTGACGTATTCGATGCGCCCCCAGGGATCGGTGAGAATGACCGAAGCCGGGCTCTGCGCCACCGCCGTCGAAAGCTTGCGCATCTCCTCCTCGTAAAGCTTACGGTCGGCGATGTCGTAGACAAAGGCGAAATAGAGGGATTGCCCCTCGTAAGCGAGGCGGTTAAGGGTCACTTCCACGGGAAAGAGCGTTCCGTCCCGGCGCCGATGCACACTTTCGAAGGTCAGACGTTCCCGCCCGTCGAGAGCACAGCGCCGCTGCCGCCAGAGATTTTCCGTCAGATTGGGATCGAGATCCGGGAGGGAGCGCTCCCGCAGCTCCTCGGAGGCGTAGCCGAGACTCTGCCGGGCCCGTTCGTTGGCCATGAGGATGCGCCCGTCGGCGTCGAGACGAAGGATGCCGATCGCCGCATGGTCGATGCAGAACTGGGCCAACCGCCGACCGGTCTCCGCCGTCTTGCGCTCGGTGACGTCGTGGACGATGGAAAGCAGCAGAAAACGGCCGAAGAGGCGGATCGTCGCGCTGAAGACCTCCACGTCGCGAATCGTGCCGTCGGCCCGGCGATGGCGAAAATTGAAATGGTTGCGCCGGTCTTCTCGCGCCAGTTCCATCTCCCGGCGGATCTCGTCGACGTCGAGGGTATTGATCTCGTTGATCCGTTTTTCGCGGAGGTGCTCGCGACTCCAGCCGTAAAAAACGGCCGCCGCCGGGTTGGCGTCGACGATCTCCATGCTTTCGGGATCGATCAGGAGCATGACCGCGTGATTGTCCTCGAAGAGGCAGCGATAGCGCTCCTCGCTCTCGCGCAGCTCTTCGTTCGCCCGCCGGTTTTCGATCCGCAGCCGCTGCTGTTCCAGCGCCCCCAGCACCGCCGGCCCCAAGCGCGAGAGATGATCCTTGAGGATGTAATCCCAAGCTCCGGCCTTCATGCAGGAAACCGCCGTCGCCTCGTCGAGGGCACCGGTCACGAGAATGAAGGGGACGTCGGGACAGCAGGCCAAGGCCAGATCCAAAGCGGCGAGGCCGTCGAAGCGCGGCAGGTGATAGTCGCAAAGAATCACCTGGGGTGCGAAATCCGCCAGCGCCGTCAGATAGTCCTCGCGGGTCTCCACCCGCCGGAAGCGGGCGTCGGGCAGAACCTTGCGCACCTCGTAGCGGTTGAGTTCGGCGTCGGCGGAGGAATCCTCCACCAGCAATACCCGTAAGGCGAGCTTCAAAAGAATTCTCCCAAAACGAAGTTTTAGAAGTAATTATACGCTAATTTCCAGGTCGTGCCGCCGGAGAAGAACCGCGCTCGTCCGTTGCGACCTCGGAACCCAGGGTGAAGAAGAAGGTCGCCCCCTTTCCCGGCTCCCCTTCCGCCCAGATGCTTCCCCCGTGTCGCTGTACGATGCGACGGCAGATTGCCAGGCCGACACCGGTCCCTTCGAACTCCTCGGCGCCGTGCAGTCGCTGAAAGACGCCGAAAAGCTTGTCGGCGTAGCGCATATCGAAACCGGCGCCGTCATCCTCCACCCGATAGACGACGGCGTCCCCCCGGCACTCGGCGGCGACGACAATATGCGCCCGCTCCCGGCGGGAAGAAAACTTCACGGCATTGGCCAGCAGATTGCCCCAAAGCCGGCCCAGCAAGCGGGGATCGCCCAGGGCTCGCGGCAGCTCGTCCAGGCGGAAATCGATGCGCTCAGCCGGCTCCATCTGGGTCGCCTCACGAAAGGCCTCCCGGGCCAGGGCCGTCATCTCCACCGGCAAGAAACGGGGGGCCGAGCGCCCCAGGCGGGAAAGGGTCAGCAGGTCGTCGATCATGGCGGTCATGCGTCCGGTGTTGTCGCGCACCAGGCTGCAAAGCCGCCGCCCCTCGTCGGTGAGTCTCGTCCCCTGCGCCTCGGACAGAATCCGGGTGAAGCCGTCGATGGCCCGCAGCGGGGCGCGCAGATCGTGGGAGACGGAATAGGCGAAAGATTCCAGCTCCCGATTGGCGGCTTCGAGTTCGGCGGTGCGCTCGCGCACCCGGTCTTCGAGGGTGGCGTTCAAGCGGCGGATTTCCTCGGCGCCGCGGAGCCGTTCGGCGTCGATCCGTTCCCGCTTCAGACGCTTGACCATCAGCAGGCCGAGCAGCACCGTCAGCAGGGGGTTGATCGCCAAAACCGGCAAGGACACGCGCCCCAAAACCGTCCAGACCACTTCCCCGGGGAGGGTCAGCAGCAGCAGGAGCATCACGGCGTGCACCGCCAATCCGAAGAGATAGAGCTCCCGCCAACCCAGATCCCGCAACGGCCGCTGGCGCCAACGTCCCCAGGCCAGCCCGAGCAGACCCGAGGCGAAAATCACCGCCGTCCCGGTCTCGGCCGCGCCCCCCTGGGCCAAACGCCAGGCGGCGGTCACCAACATGGCGACCAGGGTCGGGACGGTGCCGAAGAAGAGTCCGGAGATCGCCAGCAGCACCGAGCGGCTGTCGAAGAAGATCCCCGGCAGGCAATGCCAGGGGTTGAGCATGAGGACGACGCCGAGCAACCCGATCAGCGCGCCGATGCCCAAGCGCTCCGGCAAGGGGGCGCGGGACGCGTCGCGGGAAATCATGACGTCGTAGATGAGGGCCAGGGCCAGCAGCAGCACGGCGTTGTGAACCAGGCCGAAAAAGACGGAACCGTCCATCGTCGGAACCTGTTCAGCCCAGGGATTTTTCCACATCGACGGTCTTGCCGATGAGTATGAGCACGTCACTGTCCTTGATCACATGGGTGGGGGGCGGCGCGGGGATGAACTGATCGGTGAGAACATCCTTGACGGCGATGACGGTGACGTGAAACTTGCGGCGCAGATCGAGCTCGACCAGGGTCTTGCCGATAAAATGCCGGGGGGGGACCGTTTCCGAGAGGGAATACTCCTCGGCCAAAGGGATGAATTCGAGGATATTGGGGGTGGAAAGACTGTGGGCGATCTTCCGCGCCATATCCTTTTCCGGATAGATGACGTCGGTCGCTCCGACCTTTTCCAGAATCTTGCCGTGATCCTCGCTGATCGCCTTGACCAGGATGCGCGGCACCTTCAATTCCTTCAGATAAAGGGTGATGAGGGTCGACAGGTGCGAGCGCTCGCCGGTCGAAACCACCGCCGCGTCGACCTCCCGCACCCCCTGCGCATCGAGAAACTCCTTGTTGGCCGCATCCCCCAGAATCGCCTGATCGGAAAAATCTTTCACCGCCTGCACCTTGTCGCGATCGGAATCGATGGCGATCACCTCATGGCCGTCGGCGAAGAGGGTCAAAGCCACATGAAAACCGAAGCTGCCCAGGCCGATCACGCAACACTTCTTTTTCTTCATAAAACTCCCTTCATCAGCCGATCATGACGTTCTCTTCGGCGTAACGGGCGGAAAAACGCCGGGTCTTTCCGGCGATGGCGAAGGCCAGGGTCAAGAGGCCCACCCGACCGACAAACATCAGCAGGATGATGATCCACTTTCCCGCGACGTTCAGCTTGGCGGTCAGGCCGACGGACAGACCGACGGTGGCGAAAGCGGAGACCGCCTCGAAGGCGCAGGCGAGAAACTCCCGAGGCTGCTCATGGCTGAGGTCGGGGCTTTGCGCGATGAGCAATCCAAAAAGAGCGATGCCGACCATAATGACCGCCAGGAGCACCAGGACGAGAGCTTTGGTAATCAGTTCGTCCGGCACCGTTCGCCGGAACAGGCTGGTGTGCGGGTTACCCTTGAGCCGATTGTAAAATACCGCGAAAAACAGCGCCAGGCAGGTGGTCTTGACCCCACCCCCCGCCGATCCCGGCGAGGCGCCGATAAACATGAGAAAGATCACCAGAAACAGGGTCGACGAACGGAAACCGTTCAGATCGATGGTATTGTAGCCGGCGGTACGTGCCGACACCGACTGGAAGAGCGATGTCCACATCCCCTCCCCAAACGGCATTCCGGCCAGCGCGTTATCCCTCTCCAGCCAGCCGATCAGAACAGCGCCGAAAACGATCAGAAAAACCGAGGTCGCCAAGACTACCTTGCCGTGCAGGGAAATGCGGATGTGGCGGCGACGGGGATGGCGGAGATGCCTGATCCGCCCGCCAATCCAGGCCATGACCTCGCGGATCACCAGAAAACCGATCCCGCCCAGGATAATCAGGGCCATGATCGTCGTGTTGATCAGGGGATCGGCGCGAAACCCGACCAAATTGTCGGGGAAGAGGGAAAATCCGGCGTTGCAAAAGGCGGAAACCGAATGGAAAACGGCGCTGTAAAGACCTGGCCCCCAGCCCAGCCGGGGGACCAGGGCCAGGGCCAGCAATGCCGTCCCGAGGGCCTCGATGGCCAGGGTCAGGACCACGACCCCCCGAATCAGCTCCCGCCAGGAGCCGACCGGGGTGTGCATGAGGGTTTCGTTGATGATCCAGCGCCCCTTGGCGCCGACGCCGATGCGCAGATAGATGAAAAGGTAGACCGAAAAGGTCGTGATCCCCAATCCCCCCACCTGGATCAGCGCGAGAATGACCGACTGGCCGAAGAGGCTGAAACGGCTGCCGGTATCGAGAACCGTCAGGCCGGTGACGCATTGGGCCGAGGTCGCGGTGAAGAGGGCGTCGAGAAAGCCGACCGGCTCCCCCCGCGCCGCGAGCGGAGTGGCCAGCAGCGCGGCGCCAAGCAGAATCGCCAGGGCGTAGAAGAGCGCCAGCAATTGGGCCGGGGAACATTGTTTCAGGTATTTGGCCAGAGAACTGCTTTGGCCGGGTGAGGAGACGGAAAGGGGCATCGCGAATCCGGAAAGACGAGGTGGACAAAGGCCGGAACCGGCAAACCGGTTCCGAGAATATCACAGAAGCCGACCCCGACGGGGGAATTTTCCGCCCGTCCCGGGGAATCCCGCCGTGCCCAGATCCCGGGCCAGCTTGACCAGACCCCAGAAGAGGACGAAAAATTCCAGCCGTCCGAAGAGCATGCCGAAAATCTGCACCCAGAGCTGCCCGGCGGGCGTGGCGGGACCGGTGATGCCCGCCGTGAGTCCGACGGTGCCGAGGGCGCTGGCGAACTCGAAGAGGCTGTCGCCCAGGGAATGGCCG
>CALJLX010000097.1 GCA_937982495.1 uncultured Desulfuromonas sp. | reverse complement strand
TCTCCACATCCCCGGCCACCTGGGTCGCGGCCTGGGCGGGACGCTCGACGCCGACGCCGAGGGTCAGTTCGCCGACCCGGGCCAGGGCCTTGATGTAACCGGCGCCGGCGCGCAGCACCGCCGCCGAGGCCTCGCTCTTGCAGTCGAGCACCGCCTGGATCTGCTTACTCGGCGCCACATCCATCTCGCCGCGAATGTTGCGGATGCCCTTGATGACCTCCATGATCAACTCCATGCCCGCCACGCTCCGCTCCGCGTAGGGGAGGCCCTCGCCGGTGGGATAGGGGGCCTCGACCAGGAAGGTCGTGGGGCGTCGGCCCGGCAACGCCTGCCAGATCTCCTCGGTGATGAAGGGCATCAGCGGATGAAGGAGGCGCAGGAGACTTTCCAGCACCACATAGAGCACGCTCTGGGCGCGGCGTTTCACCGCCGGATCGGCGCCGTAGAGATCGTCCTTGACCAGCTCGATGTACCAGTCGCAGAAGCTGTTCCAGGTGAAGGCGTAGAGGACGCCGGCGGCATCGTTGAACTTGTAGTCTCTAAGCGCCTGATTGGTTTCGCGGGCGGCCTCGGCCAGGCGGCAGAGAATCCAGGTGTCGGCCGGCGACAGGTCGAGGCGGTCGAGATCGATCCCCTCCGGCTCGAAACCCTCCAGGTTCATCAGGGTGAAGCGGCTGGCGTTCCACAGCTTGTTGGCGAAGTTGCGGTAGCCGGCGATGCGCTCGGTCGAAAGTTTGATGTCCCGGCCCATGGCGGCGAAGGCGGCGAGGGTGAAGCGGAAGGCGTCGGTGCCGTATTCGTCGATGACGCTCAAGGGATCGATGACGTTCCCTTTGGATTTGCTCATCTTCTGCCCCTGGGCATCGCGCACCAGGGCGTGGATATAAACTTCCTTGAAGGGAACCTCGCCCATGAACTTGAGGCCCATCATCATCATCCGCGCCACCCAGAAGAAGAGGATGTCGAAGCCGGTGACCAGGCAGGAGGTCGGGTAGAATTTTTTGAGAGTTTCGGTCTTTTCCGGCCAGCCCATGGTCGAGAAGGGCCAGAGAGCCGAGGAGAACCAGGTATCGAGGACGTCCGTCTCCTGGCGCAGGCGGCTGCCGCCGCAGTGGGCGCAGCTCGTCGCGTCTTCGCGGGCGACGGTGATCCCCTCGCAGTCGTCGCAGTACCAGGCGGGGATGCGGTGCCCCCACCAGATCTGCCGGCTGATGCACCAATCCTTGATGTTGTACATCCACTCGAAGTAGGTCTTTTCCCACTGTTCGGGGACGATGCGGGTGCGGCCGTCCTTGACCGCCTCGATGGCCTTCTCGGCCAGGGGGCCGACATTGACGTACCACTGCTTGCTCATGTACGGCTCGATGACCGTCCGGCAGCGGTAGCACTCGCCCACGGCGTTGCCGTGCTCCTCGATCTTCTCCAGCAACCCTTGCGCTTCGAGATCGGCCACCACCTGCTTGCGCGCGGCGTAGCGTTCCATGCCGTTGTAGGCGCCGCCGTTCTCGTTGACGTTGCCCGAGGGGTCGAAGATGTTGATGAATTCCAGGTTGTGGCGCTTGCCGACCTCGAAGTCGTTGAAGTCGTGGGCCGGAGTAATCTTCACCGCGCCGCTGCCAAATTCGCGGTCGACATAGTCGTCGGCGATGATAGGGATTTCACGGTTAAGCAGCGGCAACAGCACGGTCTTGCCGATCAGGTCGGCATAACGCTCGTCCTCGGGATTGACCGCCACGGCGGTATCGCCGAGCATCGTTTCCGGGCGGGTGGTGGCCACCACCAAACAACGGTCGCTCCCTTTGACCGGATAGCGCAGATGCCAGAGGTTGCCCTTCTGGTCTTCATGCTCCACTTCCAGGTCGGAGAGGGCGGTGTGACAGCGCGGGCACCAGTTGATCAGGCGGTTGTCGCGATAGATCAGGCCGTCCTCGTAAAGGCTGACGAAAACCTCGCGCACGGCGCTGGAGAGCCCCGCGTCCATGGTGAAACGCTCCCGTTCCCAGTCGCAGGAGGCGCCGAGACGCTTGAGCTGATTGATGATCTGCCCGCCCGATTCGGAACGCCACTGCCAGACCCGCTCGATGAAAGCCTCGCGCCCCAGTTCGTGACGGTCCTTGCCGGCGGCGGCGAGCTGCTTTTCCACCACGTTCTGGGTGGCGATGCCGGCATGGTCGGTGCCGGGCATCCACAGCGTTTCATGACCGCCCATGCGCTTCCAACGCACCAGGATGTCCTGCAGGGTGTTGTTCAGGGCATGCCCCATGTGCAGCACCCCGGTGACGTTGGGCGGCGGGATGACGATGGAGTAATGGGGCTTGGGGGAATGTTCGTCGGCGCGGAAGCAGCCCTGGCTTTCCCAGGCTTGGTACCATTTCTTCTCGACGTCGCGGGGTTCGTATCCTTTGGGCAGATGGGTTTCCATGGACACTGCGTCCTTCCTGCGTATGATGTGGCCGCCAGCGGGCGGCGCCGAAACACAAAAAAAGAAATGGGGATTTTAACCATCCCCATTCCATCCGTCAACCGGCGATCGCCATCGGTGCGTCAAACGGCCTGCATCAGCCGGTCTGTTCCGCCTCGGCCTTGATCTGGCGCAGCTCCTCCCGGATCAGGCTCTCGGCCAGATCGGGCACGACTTCCCAGGCAATCTTTTCGAGGATGGTGCCGGCCAGGCGCTCGATCACCGTACCGGCGACCCGCTCGACAATGGCGGCCAGATCGGCTTCGCTCAAACCCCGCACTTCCTCTTCGACGGCATCCGCCGCTATCGCGGCCGCGACCGGCGCGGGTACTTCAATCGCAGGCGCTTCCGCGACCGGTTCCTCCGGCAATTCGGCGGCGGTCGCGGCAAAGGCTTCCGTCGCGATGGGAATTTCTTCGGCAAACTCCACGGCCGGCATCTCCGCCTCCGGAATCAGGGCGTCGTCCTCCTGAAAGCTTTCGGGCTCGGTCAGATCTTCAGCTTCAAACTCGGGCGCTTCGGCGGAAAAAACGACTTCATCCTTGTCCGCCTCCGGAACGAACTCCGTCACGACCTCGGACTCGACGGCGGCGACGGGAGCAGCGGGTTCGTCCTCGAAGGAGAAGATATCCTCGGTCAAAGGCGGCAGCTCATCCCCCCCGGCGAAATCGGCCGCCACATCATCGGAAACAAAGACGAAATCGTCCACGGCTGGGGGCTCGGCGGTCGGCCCGCTGTCCAGAATATCCTCGTCGTCGAGGGGCAGGATATCCTCATCGACAAGCTCCATCACCTCGTCCTCTTCGGCAAGAGGCGCCGGCTCTTCCGGGACAACAGCCTCGGAAGCGGCGGGGGAAACGGGCTCATCCATCTCCGCCCAGACATTCTCCGGGAGCGAGGCTGAAGGGGCAACCTCGTCGGCCACCGGGGCGAGATCCTCTTCGACCAGGGAGACATCGCTCCAGACATCCTCGGCGTCCTCCGCCGCGGACGGAGCGGAAGACCCCTCGACATCGTCGGTGAAAATGGCGCTGAAATCGACCTCTTGGGATGCTGCGGCGACAGCGGGCGCCACCGCCGGGGTGGTCTCGGAATCAGCCAGCTCGGTCCAGATATCCGCCTCCACCACGGGCCCGGGAGCGGAAACGGGCGGGGCTTCCGGCACGGATGCGGCCACCGGTGCCGACTCCGGCACGGTCTCCACCACCGGGGCGGCGGGCGCGGCCCAAGCCTTGTCGAGCAGGTCTTTGACGCGGGTGATCAGGGTCTGGGATTCGAAGGGTTTGGCGATCCAGCCATCGGCGCCGCAGGCCTGGGCCTTGGCTTCATCGAAGGGCTCGAAGGTGCCGGTGAGCAAAAGAACCGGCACCCCGGCCAGGGAGGGGTCGGCCTTGACCGCCGCGCAGAGCTCATAGCCGTTCTTCCCGGGCATGAAGACATCGGCGAGAATCAGGTCGGGACGGTCGCTTCTGGCCTTTTCCAGGGCGGCATCCCCGTTGTCGGCGACGGCGAGCGTGTAGTCTTCGTTGACGAAGGTGATGCCGATAACCTTTTGAATCGTAACACTGTCGTCGGCCAGTAACAGTTTCCTGCTCATTCAAACCTCCTGATTCCCCGATGGGGAAGGTTGCCGGAAATCCCAGCGGGACAGCTCTGCGACAATCCGTTCGATATCCAAGAGAAGATAAGGGGCCTGGTCATAAAGCACATGCCGGCCCGCGTTTTCATCGGCGGTGGAAAGGCCGGGTGTTTCGAACCGCTCCGGCGCCGGGACGCGGGGGACGGCATCGGCCGGCAGGGCCACCCGCCCCCAGGAAACGGCACAGATGACGGCAAAGGCGGATGCCGTCGCGGAGGAATCCTGCGCGGCGAGCCGCAACAGGGGAAGAGCCTCGCCGTCATGAACCACCATCCCCGCCACCTCTGGCGGCAACAGAGGCAAAAAGCGGATCTTCGGCAGGGGCACCACCGCCAGAACATCCGCCAGGGGGAGGGCGAAAGCGCCGTCCCGGTTGCGGAAGAGCATGACCCGATCGCTCAGATCCCGCGTCGACATTGTTCCAGCCAAAGAGCGTCGCAACGAACGAGAAGTTCGTCCCGCCAGAGCTCCACATCGCCATAGGGACGGGGACCGGGGAGATGGGACAAAAGCGGTGCCGGGCAGCGTGTAAAGGCCGAGGATGGGTAGACCCCCAACACACGGTCGACGGGAGCGGCCCAATTTCCCCTCGCGCCGGCCAGCACAAGATATTTGCCGGAAACCTCACGACGGGGGTTGTCGGGCAACCGAAAAAGTCGCCTCAGGTTGACCACGGGGATCTCGCCGTCGCGAAACGGGAGCATGGCCGGCGGCACATCGGCGGCGAAAAGTTCCCGGGAATCTTCCTCGCGGATTTCCAGCAGATCCTCCGCGGCCAGGGAGAAGCCGACGTCTCCCAGGCGGAAAACCAGGGACATGCCGGTGGAACAGGACATGCTTACCTCCCCGCGCTCAAGCCTGCGACGGCTTCCGGAAAGGCCGCCAAATTAGCTGAAACGCTACCATAGGGGCTCCCGGAGTGTCAAGAGGAGCAACCGGAAAATTCAATAGGTTAGGCGATTTAGAAGAGCTTCCAGGGCTGCGGCAGAAAGAGCCGCTGATAAAGATTAATGGCGTAACGATCGGTCATGCCGGCAAGAAAATCCGCCACCGAGACTTCCCGGCAGTCCCCCGGCAGACGGCGACCGCCATGGGCCGTCAGCGCCTCCTTGTTTTCCATGAAAAAAAGGAAGAGTTCGCGAAGAATCCGCGCGGCCTTGGCGAAATCCTCGTGTACGCTCGGCGCCTGGTAGACGTGATCGTAGAGCCAGTCCCGCAGATCGGTGACGGCTTCGGCCAGCGGGTCGGAGAGGCGGATTTCCCGGCCATCCGCCGCCAGGGAATGGTGGATGATGTCGTTGACCATGGTTCGGATCCGCCGGGAATGGGTCTCCCCCAAAACGGCGATGATCCGCCCGGGAATCTGGCCGTTCTTCACCAGCCCCGCCCGCAGGGCGTCGTCCAGGTCATGATTGACATAAGCGATGATATCGGCCAGACGGACGATGCGTCCTTCCAGGGTGACGGCCCGTACCGCCGGATCGGCTCCCTGAATCGGCCCCTGTCCCTTGGAATGCTTGAGAATGCCGTCGCGCACCTCGAAGGTCAGGTTCAATCCCGTCCCGTCCTTCTCCAGCACGTCGACCACCCGCAGGCTCTGCCGCACATGATGAAAACCGCCCGGCACCAGTTCGTTGAGCACTCGCTCGCCGGCATGTCCGAAGGGGGTGTGACCGAGATCATGGCCCAAGGCGATGGCCTCCGTCAGGTCTTCGTTGAGAGCCAGGGCGCGGGCGACGGTCCGGGCGATCTGGGATACTTCCAGGGTGTGGGTCAGCCGGGTCCGATAATGATCCCCCTCAGGCGCGAGAAAGACCTGGGTTTTGTGTTTCAGGCGCCGAAAGGATTTGCAATGCAGTATACGATCCCGATCATGCTGAAAAGCGGTTCTGATCGAACAGGGATCTTCCGGTCGAGAGCGCCCGGCACTATCAGTACTGCGACAGGCATATTCGGACAAAAACCGCCCTTCCCGCTCTTCAAGCAGACAACGAATATTCATGACCGCCCTCTTCCGGTTAAAACTAGGTTTGTGAAAATCGCTGTTCACCCAACCCTCAACCGTGAAAAATCACCTCGCCATCCATGGCGATCCAGATCGGGGAGAGACGGTCGGAAGAAACAAAAAAAAGACTTCTTATTGGCTATCTACCGTGTTTACGGGCAAATTCCTCTTGCTTTTATTATCGGATATTGTATTAGTAACATAAACTATCGTTGACAAAAACCACAATACCCGATTGATCAGGAGGAAAAACATGGCGACATTGCTGGAAATGGCGGCTGAAATCGTAGCCGCTCACGCTTCGACGACCACCATGACCAAGGAAGAACTGGTTGCCGAACTGGTTGAACTGCACAAGACCCTCGGCGCCCTGGAAAAAGGCGAGTCCCCGGCCGTCGAAGCGACCACGGTTGAAACGGAAGCCGCCGCGCCCGCCATTTCCCTAAAAAAAGCCTTCGGCAAGGACAAAGTCGTCTGCATGATCTGCGGCAAGGAGATGAAAACCCTGGCCCGTCATCTCAAGACCGCCCACGACCTCAAACCCACGGAATACCGCAAGCAGTTTGGCATCCCCAGCAAGCAACCCCTGGCCGCCCGCAACTACTCGGAAAGCCGTCGGGTGATGGCCGTGGAACGCGGCCTCGGCGACAACCTCGCCAAAGCTCGCGCGGCGCGGGGCAAAAAGAAGTAATCGGCGGTCAAATGTCGTTGTGCCACGAAAAAAGCGCCCGGCCGGGCGCTTTTTTCGTTTCGTCAAAAGAGAGTGAACGGAATGGTGCGCAAGACCCTGCCCGAAGCATCGACCACCTCGACCCGCCAATCCCCCGCCCATCCCGCCTCCAGCGCCTTGACCGACCAGGTATTCCAGGGGGAATTGCGCACCCGCAACTCGATCCGAGCCATCTCTTGAGCACCCCGGTACCAGACATGGAAGATCGGTGTCGGTTCGTCCACGCCGATAATCCGCGTAAAGCAGTAAAGCGGTCCCGATGCGGCCGGCCAGCGGTGGACGCTGTCCACCGGCCGATGCCCCTCGACCTGTGTGGTAATCACTCCGTCGGCAACGTCAAGGGCCGAGGCCGCCCCGACGCCCGACAGCAGCAGGAAGAGAAAGACAAAGATGGTCTTCATGACGAACGCAGCTCCTTTTTGTTCCTTGTACAAATGGTCGGGATCGGGTATTTAGAAATCATCCGTTATCGCGGCCCCACAATCCGTCACCCTATAAGCCAAGGATACCCCGGAATGAAACGTCTGCTGCTCGGCGACACCCGTCAGCCGCTGCTGGAAACCATCGAAGGTATGCTCAAGCACTGGGGCTACCGGGTCCTGGTCTCGTCACGCCCCGAGCAGATCAAGATTTTGTTGCGAGAAACTTCCCCCGATCTGCTCATCCTCGGCGCCGGATTGCTGGCCAACAGCGAAACCTCCCTGAGCAAAAGCGTCGGTAAACTGGTGGCGTCGGGCAACTGCCCACTGCTGGTCCTGCACGAAGAAGGCATCGAGAACAACCTGACGCTCCCTCATGATCCCATCGCCGTTCCCATCGACCTTTTCAGCTTCTTCGCCCAGGTGCAACGGCACACGGAACGCTTCCCCCGAAAAAATCTGCGCCTGACCGTCAAGCTTCCGGGCATGTTCTCCCGAGGGGCCCAGACCTTGCTGGCGGAAGTGCTCAGCCTGAGCGTCCAGGGGCTGATGATCAAGACCAGCCTGCGCATGGAACCGGGAGATGCCCTGACCGTCTGTGTTCCCCTGGTCGGCATGGGCAAGGAACTGGAACTGGCGGGGCGGGTACTCTACGGTGTCCAACCCGGCGCCGACAACAACTATCTGCAGGGGGTGGGCGTGGAGTTCATCGACCTGAGCGAGTCGGACCGCGAAGCCCTCGGCGATTTCATCCGCAAACGCTTCTTCGGCGACGTCTCCACCGAGGAGCATGCCCCCCAGGTTTCGCCGGACCAGTTCGAGCCGCCACGCTGACCGGATCGGCCCGCCCTACCCCGCCAAGTCCCCCCCGAAGCTCCGCCCCCCCCCCGGTGTTAACCCGAAAGCCTCGACAATACTCGCCGCGACGTCGGCGAAGGATGAGCGCTCCCCCAGCGCCTGGCCTTGCCCCATGACCGGCGACCAGACCAGCAGCGGCACATATTCCCGGGTATGATCGCTCCCCGGCGTGGTCGGATCGCAGCCGTGATCGGCGGTGACGATCAGCAGATCGTCGTCGCGCAGCGCGGCCAGACACCGAGGCAGCCAGCGGTCGAACGCCTCCAACGCCTTGCCGAAGCCCAGCGCATCGAGCCGGTGTCCGTAAAGCATATCGAAATCGACGAGATTGGTGAAGATCAGCCCCCGTTCCCGTTGCGCGAGGGCGGCCAGGGTCTTGGCCATGCCGTCGCGGTTGTCGCTGCTGTAGACAAAGTCGCCGACTCCCCGCCCGGCGAAGATGTCGCGGATCTTACCGACGCCGAAGACCGGGATGCCGGCTTCGGTGAGGGCGTCGAGCGCGGTGGGGGCGGTGGGCGCCAGGGAGAAGTCGTGGCGGTTGGCGGTGCGCCGGTAGTTGTCCGGGGCGTCCCCGACGAAGGGGCGGGCGATGACCCGGCCGATGCGATAGGGATCGAGGATGCGCCGGGCGACGCGGCAGATTTCGTAGAGTCGCTCCACCGGGACAACCCCTTCGTGGGCGGCAATCTGGAAAACCGAATCGGCGCTGGTGTAGACGATGGGTCGACCGCTACGCACATGGTCGTCGCCGAGCACTTTGAGGATCTCGGTCCCGCTGGCGGCGATGTTACCGAGAAAGTCGAGGCCCGTCTCCCGGCTCAAGGCGGCGATGAGTTCTTCGGGAAAACCGGTGGGAAACGTCGGCAGAGGCGTCGGTTCGATGATGCCGGCAAGTTCCCAGTGACCGGTAGTGGTATCCTTGCCGGCGGAAGCCTCGGCCATCCGCCCCCAGCCCCCCCGAGGTGCGGCGACCGGCGGTACGCCGGGAAGATCGAGAATATTTCCCAACCCCAGCGCTTGCAGATGGGGCAGATTCAGCCCACCGCAAGCCTCGGCCACATGGCCCAGGGTGTTGGCCCCGACGTCGCCGTAGCGCGCGGCGTCGGGCAGTTCGCCGATACCGCAGCCGTCAAGGGTGATCAACACCACCCGCTTTACTCCCCCCCCCGTCACAGCCCCTGCTCCCGCCGCCATTCGTCGACGATGGCCGTGCCCGCGCTGCTGCCGATCCGGGTCGCCCCCGCCGCCAGCAGCGCCCGACAGGTCCCCCAGTCGCGGATGCCGCCGGCCGCCTTGACGCCGATGCGCCCGGCGGCGATGCGCGCCAGCAGCTCGACATCGGCGATGGTCGCCCCGCCCGGGCCGAAACCGGTGGAGGTCTTGACATAGGCCGCGCCGGCCCGGACCACCGCCTCGGTCAGGGCGATCTTGCAGGCGGTCGGGAGAAAACAACATTCGAGGATCACCTTGACCCGGGCCGCCCCGGCGGCGCCCACGACCTGGCGGATTTCCTCCTCGACGACGGCGAGCTCGCCGTCGAGGGCGTTACCGACAGGAATCACCATGTCGATCTCCACCGCCCCGGCGGCGACGGCCTCGGCGGTCTCCAGAACCTTGACGGCGGTCGCCGAATAGCCAAGGGGAAAGCCGATGACCGTGCCGACGGCGACCTCCGAGCCGTAGAGCAGATCGGCGGCCAAAGGCACGTAAACCGGCGGGATGCAGACCGAAGCGAAGCCGTGTTCCACCGCCTCCTCGCAGAGGCGGCGCACCTGGTCGGCGCGGGTGTCGGGTTTGAGCAAGGTGTGATCGATGAGGGAAGCGGGATTGGGATGGGTCATGGGGATCGCAAAATCGGCGGGGGCGATTCGGAAACCGCCCCCGTGCATTCGAAAGGGATAAAATGGGCCTAACTGCGGTAATCGGCGTTGATCTTCACGTAATCGTAGGTCAGATCCGAGGTGTAGTAGTAGGCCCGGCCGCGTCCCTGCTTGAGATCGACGGCCACGGTGAATTCCGGGGTCTTGAGCACCTCGGTCGCCCGGGCTTCCAGTTCCTTGCCGGTACCGAGACCGTCCTTGACCACCGGCACCTCGCCGAAGCGGATGTCGACTCTCTCGGGATCGACCTGAGCGCCGCTGTAGCCGACGGCGGCGATAATCCGCCCCCAGTTGGCGTCCTGGCCGAAGAAGGCGGTCTTGACCAGGTTGGAGGTAGCGACGCTGCACGCCGCCTGGCGCGCTTCGGCATCGCTCGCGGCCCCCGTCACCTCGATGCGCACCAGCTTGGTCGCGCCTTCGCCGTCGCGCACGATCATCTTCGCCAGTTCCAGCAGCACTTCGTCGAGCAGCGCCTGAAATGCCTCGGCCGCCTTGGTCCCGGTGGCGATGGGCGCGTTGCCCGCCGCGCCGCCGGCCAAGAGCAGCACCATATCGTTGGTCGAGGTGTCGCGGTCGACGGTAATGCAGTTGAAGGAGCGGTCCACCGAGGTGCGCAGGGCGGCGTCGACGAAGAGACCATCCAACTCGGCGTCGGTCATGACGAAGGCGAGCATGGTCGCCATGTTCGGGTGGATCATTCCCGCCCCCTTGGCCACGCCGAGGATGCGGTAGGGACGGCCGTCGACCTCGCCGGTGACGGCGTAACTCTTGGCGAAGGAATCGGTGGTCATGATCGCCGCCGCCACTTCGTCGGCGTTGTCCGCGCGCAATTGTGCCGCCAGCTTCGGCACCGCCTCCTCGAATTTGACCATGGGCAACGGCGCGCCGATGACGCCGGTGGACGAGACCGCCACCAGTTCTTCATCGATGCCGAGGGCGGCGGCCGCGAGAGCGCCGCAGCGCAGGGCGTCCACGCGCCCCTGCTCGCCGGTGCAGGCGTTGGCGTTGCCGCTGTTGACCAGAATCGCCTGGCAGCGACCCCGGCGCACACGCGGCGCGCTGACCTGGACCGGCGCCGCCACCACCTTGTTGGTGGTAAAGACCCCGGCGCACACGGCCGGTCTATCCGCCACGATCAGCGCCATGTCGAGACGCCCCGATTTTTTCAAGCCGGCGGCGCCGGCCGCGAAACGGAATCCGGCCACGCCATGAAGATCCACCCTGTTCATTCCGCCCGTCCTCCTCTGGAAATGGCTGAAACCATCCTTTTTACTTGCCGCAGCACTTCTTGTATTTCTTGCCGCTGCCGCAGGGGCAGGGGTCGTTGCGCCCAATCCGATCCTCGTCCCGCGTCGCCGGCTGCTTGGGCTGGTCGTCGGCGCCGACGCGGTTGAGAATCAGGCGCTGCTTGCGCTGCTGCTCCTCCATGCGCTCCACGTCCTCCTCGCGGCGCAACTGCACCCGGAAGAGCTTCTGCACCACTTCCTGGCGGATGCGTCCCATCATCTCCATGAACAGGCGATAGGCCTCGCGCTTGTATTCCTCTTTGGGATTGCGCTGGGCGTAGCCGCGCAGGCCGATCCCTTCCTTGAGATGGTCGATGGAGAGGAGATGATCCTTCCACTGCTGGTCGATGGTCTGCAGGAGCAGCACCTTCATCAGATGCTCCATCACCGGCGTGGTGAATTCTTCCTCTTTTTCCGCCAGCCGCGCCAGAACCTGTTCCTTGAGAGTATCCTCCAGTGCCTTGCGGGTCAGGTTGCGATCGACTTCGGGAAGTCGCGCCTCGATCATGAACTGGTCGAACATGTCGAGCGCCAGGCTGTCCCAGTTCCACTCGGCCACCGGGGTCTTTTCCGGGCAGAAGGTGGCGACCACGTCCTCGACCATCTCCAGCACGATCGACTCCACCGTCTCGCGCACGCCCTCGCCGCCGAGCACCTCGCGACGCTGGGTGTAGATCACCTCGCGCTGCTTGTTCATGACGTCGTCGTATTCGATGAGGTGCTTGCGGATTTCGAAGTTGTGCCCTTCGACCTTCTTCTGGGCGTTTTCCACCGCCCGGCTGATCATGCCGTGCTCGATCGGCTCCCCCTCGGGAAGCTTGAGCTTGTCCATGACGAAGGCCACCCGGTGGGAGCCGAAAATGCGCAGCAGGTCGTCTTCGAGGCTCATGTAGAAGCGGCTCTTGCCCGGATCTCCCTGGCGGCCGCTACGGCCGCGCAGCTGGTTGTCGATGCGCCGCGACTCGTGCCGCTCGGTACCGCAGATGTAAAGACCGCCGGCTGCCAGCACCTGCTCCTTCTCGCCGGCGCACAGCGCCTGGTATTTTTTCAGCAAGGCCGGGAAGACCACCTCGGGCTCTTCCTGGCCTTGGGCCTCGCGCCGAGCGAGCATCTCGGGATTGCCGCCGAGGATGATGTCGGTGCCGCGACCGGCCATGTTGGTGGCGATGGTCACCGCCCCCTTGCGCCCGGCCTGGGCGACGATCTCGGCCTCGCGCTCGTGCTGCTTGGCGTTGAGGACATTGTGCGGCACGCCGCGCTTGCGCAGCATCTCGGAGAGCAGTTCCGACTTTTCGATGGAGATGGTGCCGACCAGCACCGGCTGGCCGGAGGCATGGCTCTGCTCGACATCCTCCACCACCGCCTTGAACTTCTCTTTCTCGGTCTTGTAGATGACGTCGGCCATGTCTTCACGCTGCATCGGCCGGTTGGTGGGGATCACCACCACGTCGAGTTTGTAGATCTGGTGGAATTCCGCCGCCTCGGTATCGGCGGTTCCGGTCATCCCCGAAAGCTTCTGGTACATGCGGAAGTAATTCTGGAAGGTGATGGTCGCCAGGGTCTGGTTCTCGTTCTCGATCTTGACCCCCTCCTTGGCCTCCACCGCCTGGTGCAG
>CALJLX010000096.1 GCA_937982495.1 uncultured Desulfuromonas sp. | reverse complement strand
GGTTCTGCGCCAGGTTGACCTGGGCGAAGCCCCCCGGCCCGTAGGCCAGGCGCAGATCGCCGCCGGTTTCGGGGTGGATGTACAGATCCTCGGCGCCGGTCACCAATCGCAACGAATCCTTGCGCCCGCTCTGCAGAAAAAGGGCATAACCGGCCGTTTCCGCCAAGGGGCGCAGATAGGCGGCCAACTCCCCTTCCCGGCCGTCAAGCACATGCACAACGACGCGAATCCGCTCTTCGTCGTCGACCGCCACGTCCACCTGTGGAATTTTCTCCGGGCAGGGCGAGGCCGCCAGCCAGTCGCGAAAATGCTCCAACGCCCTATTGACCGCCGGGGCGGCGATGGGGCAATGGGGGACATCGATCACGAAATGGCTGCTGCTCCGGTAGAAGCCCATGACCAGACCCGCCTCGGTCTGTCGACACTTGAACTGCACCCGGCTGCGATAGCCCCATTCCTCGGGGGCATGCACCAGCGGGAGAACAAGATCCGGCGGAACATTCGCCTGACGGACCAGGGTGTCGCGGAAGATCTCCTCCTTCCAGCGCGCCTGTTCGCCATAATCCAGATGCTGCCACTGACAGCCGCCGCAGCGGCCGAAGAGCGGACAGGCCGGCGTCCGCCGCCCGGAACCCGACTCCAGCAGGGCGACCAACTCCCCTTCGGCATAGCGTTTCTTTTCGCGAACGATGCGACAATCGACCAGATCGCCCGGCGCGGTGCAGGGGACGAAGATCGCCTTGCCCTCATGACGGCCAATGCCGGCGCCGCCGTAGGTGAGACGCTCAATGCGTAAACGTTTAATCATTTCACCAACCGAAAGGGACGACGAGCCTGTTTGCGTTTTTCCAGCTCCCCCGCCAGCAGACGGACGGGAAATTCCGGGCTGCGTAGATAGGGGTAGGTACTGGTCACGAAGGACTCCAGCAGTTCGGCGCGGACGACGGGAAGCTCGGCCGTAGCCACGCCCATGCGTTCCAGATGACGGGTCCAGATCAACTCCTCGCCAAGCAGACCCCGGATGCGGCACGCTTCCCCGTCTGGGTCGATGACCTCAGGAAAGAGCGCGGCAGCGATGGCGACCCGGCAGCGGACTTCGATGCGCAGACGGTAATAATCACCAAAATAGCGGTTCGAATCCTCAATAAATTCAAGGCGCACGCCGTTTTCAAATTCTTCCTGACGCAGGATGGTTGCCATGCTCTCTACCCTTTCCGCCGCTCGGATTCGACCCAGTCGATGCGGCTGAAGAGGCCATGGAGGATACGCACTTCCCGGTCGTTAAGCCCGGCGCGGCCGAAGATACGACGGAAGGAACGGAGAATGTGTTCGGGATTCTGCGCGTCGAGAAACTCGATATCGAGCAGGGTGCGGCGCACATGCGCGTAAAGCCCTTCCAGGGTCCGGCTTTCGGCGAGTTTCTTGCGCCCGTGTTGGCGTCCCTGGAGTTCGCCGAAGGTTTTGGCCGTTTCATAGAGGCAGAGGGAGACGGCTTGGGCGAGATTCATCGAAGGCAGGGCCTCGGCGGTGGGGATGGTGATGAATCGCTGGCAGAGATCGAGCTCTGATGTCAGCAAACCGCTATCTTCGCGGCCGAAGACCAAGGCGACCCGCCCCTTTTCGGTCAGGGGGAGCAACTCCCGCGCGGCCTCGTCGGGATGGAGGAAATCCTCCCGGTACTTGCCGAAGCGGCGGGTGGTCCCGAGACAAAGGTGACAGCAGGCCCCGG
>CALJLX010000095.1 GCA_937982495.1 uncultured Desulfuromonas sp. | reverse complement strand
CATTGTTTTTGCTCTGTGTCCTCTGAGGCTCTGTGGTGTAATCGATTTTTTCAGGTCACGGTTCAGACGCCGCCGATGGCCCGGTTCAGTTCGCTCAGCAGGGCCTCGACATCGACCGCATGCACGCCCGCCCCGTGTCCCACCGCTTCGAATGCGGCAATCTGACATTCGTTACAGTCCAGCCCGAAGCGCCTGAAGACCGCGATCGTCTCCGGGTGTTGCCGCATCACCTCTTCAATAATCATCTCCTTGGTGATCATGCCGTTCTCCTTACCTTTTAGCGTCCGTGCTTGCGGTCGAGCGCCCGCTTGACCGCCGGCGGGACGAAGGGATCGATGGGACCGTTGTGGTTGGCCATCTCCTTGACGATGGAGGAACTCAGGTAGCCGTAGGGAACCGAGGTCATCATGAACAGGGTGTCGATCTGGTCGTTGACCGAGTGGTTCATCTGCGCGATCTGGAATTCGTATTCAAAGTCGGAGACCGCCCGCAATCCCCGCAGAATGACCCGCGCCCCTTTACGGGCGACGTAATCGATGAGCAGGCCCTGAAAAGAGTCGACTTTCAGTCGGGGGTTGTCGCCGAGGGCTTCGCGGATCATTTCCACCCGCTCGTCGATGGTGAAGAGGGCGTTCTTTTCCGAGTTGCGGGCGACCGCGACAATCAGGGTGTCGAATACTTCCAGGCCGCGATGGATGATGTCGATATGGCCGTTGGTGATGGGGTCGAAGGAGCCGGGATAGACGGCGATATGTTCGCGCATGGCGGTTATTCCTCGGGTTCCGGGTAGCGGTAAAGGTGAATGCGGGTGATGCCGTAGGCGCGCTCGTCGACCCGGACCAGATCTTCGAAGGCCTCGGCAAGGGTTTCGTTTTTGCCCGTTTCGGCGCAGAGCACGCCGTTTGGAGCGAGAAAGCGGCGGTCGGCAAGGGTGCGCAGCAGATTCGGCAGCAGCTCGCGACCATAGGGCGGGTCGAGAAAGATCAGGTCGAAGGGTTTGTCTTTTTCCAGAAGGGCCAAGGCTTTTCCGGCTTCGGCGCGGATCAGGGTTCCCCGATTTTCTACGTTGCAGGCGTTCAGGTTGAGGGGGATGACCCGGCCGGCATCGCGACCGGCGTCGACCAGCCAGGCGCGGGCGGCTCCCCGGCTCAGGGCCTCGATGGCGAGGGCGCCGGTGCCGGCGAAGAGATCGAGCACCTTCATCCCTTCGAGGGGACCGATGCGACTGTAGAGCATGCTGAAGATCGCGCCGCGCACCTTGTCGGGGGTCGGCCGGATGTCTTCGCCGGCAAAGGTCGTCAGGCGTTTTCCTTTCGCCGTGCCGCTGATGATGCGCATGTCGAATCCGTCCCCGCGATTAATCTGTTAAAATTTCGTAAGTTCCGCGAAAAACTAGCACGATCCCCCAGCAAGGTCAAGAACTTAGCCGCCTTTTCACCTTGACGGGGGGAGGATGGAAAGGGTTTAATAGCGTTTTTTGAATCTTTCCCAGGAGTCGGCCATGGAACGTCCCGATCTCGCCCCCTATGCTGCCCGCGCTTCGCAGAGCCGCGGCCGCCGTCATCCCGAACCCTTCAAGGACGACCGTCCTCCCTTCGAGCGGGACCGGGATCGTATCATTCACTGTGCCGCCTTCCGTCGCCTCGAATACAAAACCCAGGTCTTCGTCAATCACGAGGGGGATTACTACCGCACGCGCCTGACCCATTCCCTGGAGGTGGCGCAGATTGGCCGGGGCATCGCCCGGCGGCTGCGCCTCAATGAGGATCTGGTCGAGGCGCTTTCCCTGGCCCACGATCTCGGCCACACGCCCTTCGGTCATACCGGCGAACAGGTGCTGAACCGCCTGATGACGGATTTCGGCGGCTTCGAACACAATCAGCAATCGTTGCGAGTGGTGGAAATTCTCGAAGAGCGCTATTCGGGCTTCACCGGCTTGAACCTCTGCTGGGAAACCCGCGAGGGGATCATCAAACATTCCACCGACTACGATCAGGCCGCCGTCGATGCGGTCGCCGACTACGATCCCGAGCTGCGCCCGACCCTGGAAGCGCAGATCATCGATCTCGCCGACGAAATCGCCTACAACAACCACGACATCGACGACGGGCTGAAGGCCGGGTACATTGGGCTGGAGGAGTTGGACACCCTTTCCCTGTGGCGGGAAACCTGGCACAAGGTGGCGGGGAAGTTCCCCGGAATCGACCGCCAGCGGCATATTCACCAGACGATCAGCCATCTCATCGGCGTGCTGATCGACGATCTGGTGCGAGCGACCGAGGATGGCCTGCGCCATGACGGCATCACGACCCTGGAGGAGGTTCGCCGCCGGCCCCGCCGGCTCGTTCGGCTGAGTGATGAAATCCGTCTGAAAAACAACGAATTGAAGATCTTCCTGCGCAACAAGCTTTATCGCCATTACAAGGTGGAACGGATGCGGGTCAAGGCCGAACGCATTCTTGAATCCCTCTTCGACAACTACCGCCGCCATCCGACGCTGCTGCCCTACGAAATCCAGGACAAATTTCCCCGGCACGGCATGGAACGCTCCATCTGTGACTATGTCGCCGGCATGACCGACCGCTTCGCCATGGATGAATATATTCGCTTCCATGAGCCCTACGAGCGGGCTTGAGTCTGCTGGCGTGTTAATTGCAAGTGATTAAAATGATTTATGGGCGATCTGATTAAGTCGCGGGAAATGTTGTTTTTTTATGTGGTTAGGTTTTCTCTGGAGATGGGGTAAGTGAAATTTAGCCCCGCAATGCTGTCCGGTTCGGTCATATGGCGGAATCCTTATCGTCTTTTGGGGGTCCGATGAGATTTACATTTAGCCGCTTGCGTCCTCATGGAAGCCCCGGGCTGATCCGGCGGATCGTCGCGGTCTATGTCGGATTGGGGATCCTCTGGATTTTTAGCTCGACCTATTTGCCCCGCGTTTTTTTCGCGGATCCGCTGCAGCAGGCGCGTCTGGAAATCGCCTTCGACATTCTTCTGGTCATTCTCAGCAGCTTCGCCCTGGCCTGGTTTGTCGCCCGTTTTTTCCGGGCGCTCAACGCCCAGGAGGATGAATTCTATCGCATGATCCGGGATGTCGGCTCGGCCCGCGGCAGCGATTTTTTCGCAACCCTGGTCCGCAGCCTGAGCGAGCTGTCCGGCGCCGATTACGCTTTCGTCGCCCGCTTCACCGACGAAAGCGAACGGCGGGTACGGACGGTCGCGGCTTTCGGTCATGGCCGGCTGCTGGAAAATTTCGAATTCGATCTGGACGGCACCCCCTGCGGTATCGCCGTCAAACAGGGGCGCGAGCTGGTTGTCGATCAGCTTCGGCAGTTTTTTCCCATGGATCATCTCGCCGAGCAGTTGGATGTCGACAGTTACGTCGGCATCGCCCTGACCGACTGTTCCGGCAAGGTGCATGGGGTGATGGCGGTGACCGGCAAGGGCCCCTTGAAGAAACAACGCCTGGCCGAAGCCATGCTGGAACTTTTCGCGGTGCGGGCGGCGGCGGCCCTGGAAGGGATCCTCAGCCGCGAAGCCGTCGATTATCTTTCCCTTTACGATTCCTTGACCGGCTTGCCCAACCGGCGCATGTTCGCCGAGCAGTTGGCGCCGATTCTCGTCCAGGCCCGGAAGAAGTCGGAGATTCGCGCGGTTCTTTTCCTCGACCTGGACCGTTTCAAGAATATCAACGACAGCCTCGGCCACGCCGTCGGCGATCTGCTGCTCAAGGCGGTCGCCACCCGCTTGACCCGCAGCCTCCGTCACGGCGACCTGATCGCGCGTCTTGGCGGCGACGAATTCATGATCCTGTTGCAGGGGCTCACGAACAAACAGGATGCCGCCAAGATCGCGGTCAAGGTGCTCGACTCCCTGCGTCCCCCCTTCAAAATCCAGGGGCACGACCTGCATGTGGCTTCCAGCATCGGTATCGCCATCTCCCCGGAGGATGGCGACGATGTCGATACCCTGCTGAAAAATGCCGATACCGCCATGAATCGCGCCAAGGAGATGGGGCGCAACAACTATCAGTTTTTCGCGGTGGAGATGAGCGATATTTCCATTACCCGCCTGGGGCTGGAGAACGATCTGCGCAAGGCGCTGGAGAGGGGGGAACTGGTTCTTTACTACCAGCCGCAGTATTTCATGGATTCGGAGCGGATCAACGGAGTCGAGGCGCTGCTGCGCTGGAACCATCCCAAGCGGGGGATGATTCCACCCAACGATTTCATCCCCATGGCGGAGGAGACGGGTCTGATCGTGCCGATCGGCAGTTGGGTGCTGCGCACCGCCTGCGAACAGTGCGTGGCCTGGCAGCATGCCGGCCTGGCGCCGATCCGCGTGGCCGTGAACCTTTCCGCCCGCCAGTTTCAACAGCAGGATCTGCCCGATGTGGTCGCGGGTATTCTGCAGGAGACGGGGATTGACCCGGAATGCCTCGAACTGGAAATCACCGAGAGCATTCTCATGCAGGATATGGAAACCACTGTCGATCAGCTGGTACGGCTGATGTCCCTGGGGGTGAAGATCTCCATCGACGATTTCGGCACCGGTTATTCTTCCCTCAACTACCTCAAGCGCTTTCCTTTGCACGCCCTGAAAATCGACCGTTCCTTCGTCAAGGATATCGGCGAGGATTCGGACGACACCTCCATCGTCAGCGCGGTCATCGCCCTGGCCCATACGTTGAGTCTCGAAGTGGTGGCCGAAGGAGTGGAGACGGAAGCGCAGCGCCAGTTTCTGCGTGACCAGAACTGCGACCGCTATCAAGGTTTTCTGATGAGTCCCCCGGTGCCGGCGGAACGTATCCGGGAGATGCTGGTCGAACGGGGCGCGGTAGCATGTGAAACGGCGGCGAGCATCTAGGCGGCTGAATAATCATATGGCAGGGGCAGCCCCCCATGATTGACCAAAGCCGAGCGGGAATAGAGAAGGGCAGGCACGGAGGCCTGCCCCTAGAGGGGTTTAACGAGTAGTTACCGCTGGAATAAACAGAACAAGGCGTTTTCGACCTTATCCCCCGTATCCCCTTCATCCCGGTAAACTCACGGTAGTTCGATTTTCCGTTCTTCCGCCGGGCGATAAAGCAGGATTGTTCGACCGAGAACCTGCACCACCGCCGCGCTGCTCTCTTTCGCCAGCAAAGCCGCGACCTCCTTGCGGTCCATCGCACAGCCCTCCTGAACCTTCACCTTGATCAATTCATGCACCTTCAGGGCTTCCTCTAGGGAAGCCAGCAGGGTGGGAGTGACTTCTTCCTTGCCGACCATCACCACCGGATTGAGGTGATGTCCCAGGCCTTTGAGGAAACGTCCTTGCTTGCCGGTCAGTTTGGTCATCGGCGGATTCCTTTCTTTGTTTGCTCAAGTGGTGGCGCATTATACGTGAACGACCGCTGTGCGCAATCCTTTTGCCGGTGGCGGGATTTCGCACAAATGCAAAATTTATAAAGCTGTTTTGATATTTTTGGAAAAATATCCGTTGATAGTTACAAGTATCTGGAATTACTTAAAAATAATCATTCATCTGTTTTATTCATGACCGACGAAGGAACGATGTGATGTGTTTTGCGTTATCTGATTTGCATTTATGCGAAATCAATCCGCCTTTCGCATTTCTCATTTGTGGTTTGATGTGCCAATAAGTATCCGACAATACTATGGAATAAAAAAATTAGAAAATATCTAAAACAATGGTATACGAATTGCTCCTAAGGAAGAACAAAGCACAGGCCGTTTGTTTGTCTTCTCCTGGAGGTTCCCATGCTCAATACATCCCACCTCAGTCGTGCCGACCTGATTTCCGCCACCGAGTCCAACATCACCTCTTCCGGTCTCTTCGGTTTCGGTCTCTGCGCCCTCCTCGTCAATCTCTTCGAAGCCGGCCTTTTCCCCGTCGCGCCGGTGATCCTGGCGATGGGGGTCGGTTACGGCGGACTCTCGCAGATTGTCGTCGGCCTGATGGAATGGCAGAAGCAGAACGTCTTCGGCGCGATCACCTTCGTCTCCTTCGGCCTCTTCTGGCTCTCCCTGGTCGGCTTGCTGGTTCTGCCCGAAGCCGGTTTCGGCACCCTGCCGCAAGGCATGGTCCTCTCTGCCTACCTGCTCTTCTGGGGGGCTTTTTCCGGGCTGCTGCTGGCGAGCGCGGTCAAGGTCAGCCGCCTGGTGCGCGGGATGTTTTTTCTCCTGCTTGGCTACTTTGGCCTCTTCTTCCTCGGTGAAGTGTCCGCCACTCCCGCATTGACCCGTCTCGCCAACTTTTCCGGTCTGGCCAGCGGTCTTGCCGCCCTGGCGGCCGGCGCCGAGCTTATCCTTCGGCAGATCGTCGAACGCGCTCCCGGTCGCTAGGCGCAGGCGCCAATTCGCGCGACATCGGTTTGAATCATTATCCCCTGTCCCCATCGAATAAACTGCAAAGGAGAGCGCCCATGAAGGCTACTATCAACGGAATTTCCCTGGCCTATGACGATTTCGGAGCGGGTCCGGCGGTTGTCTTGGTCCACGGTTTCCCTCTCGATCGGCGCATGTGGCAGCCGCAGACGGCGGAACTGGTTCGGGTCGGCTATCGGGTGATCGTCCCCGATCTGCGCGGCTTCGGTGAAAGCCAGGTGCCCGCCAAGAGTTGGACCCTGGGCCATCTGGCCGCCGATCTGGTCGGTCTGCTCAGCTATCTGGGGATTGGGCGCGCGGTCTTCTGCGGATTCGCCATGGGCGGTTCGATTCTTCTGCACCTGCTGGAAAAGCATCCCGACAAGGTCGCCGGGGCCTGCTTCGTGTCGAGTCGCGTCCGCTCCGACGACATCCTCGAAAAGGTCCGGCGGTCCGAACTGGTGGATAAGCTCGCGGCGGGGAATCGGGAAGAGGTTCTGGCGGTGCTGGCCTCGGAACTGCTGGGAGAGGGAGGCGGAACGCGCCGACCCGAACTGGCCGCCACCCTGCGGGAGTGGCTGGAGCTGGTCGATACCCGCAGCCTAATCTGGGGCTTACAGGCGATTCGCGACCGCAAGGATCACAGTTTAGGAATCCGCGAATTTTTCCAGCCGACCCTGGTGATTTCCGGCGATCGCGACACCCTGGTCAGCCCGGAGCACGGAGCGCAACTGGCCAAAGGGGTGCCCCTGGGATTCGGTCTGGAATTTGCCGAAACGGGGCATCTGGTCAATCTCGAACAGCCCGAACAATTTAACGCCTGCCTCCTCGACTTCCTCGGCGACATCCGCCAAAAGCGCCGCAAACGGGTCGAGCTCAAAGACGTCGCCTGACAAAAAAGCCCCCCGAGAAATCGGGGGGCTTTTTTACGTCAGTTTTCCAATTGCCGGGCGATGGCCTGCATCACCCGTTCGACGATGAGGACGTGGGTTTCCTTGCAGTCTTCCAGGACGAAAAGATCGGAGAAATCGAGGGGAGGGCCGAAGACCACCCGCGCCTTCTGGCCGAAGCCCGGGAACTTCCAGTGATTCAACCCGCTCAAGGCGGTGGGGATGACCTGGGGACGAACTTCGTAGATGAGCTTGCCGACGCCGCGATTACCGGGGCCGAGTTGGCCGTCGCGATGGCGGGTACCTTCGGGGAAGAGCATGACCTTTTCCGTGCGCAGCAACTCGTTCAAGGTCTTGCCGGCGCGCACGTCGCGCCCGCGCTTGACCGGGAAAGCCCCCCAGGAGCGGAAGAGCCGACTCCAGAAGGGATGCCGGAAGAGTTCTTCCTTGGCCGGCGCCCAGAGCATCTGCAGGGGATGATGCTTCATGACCGCCCAGGGCAGGAAGACCGTTTCGTATTCGGAAATATGGTTCGAAGCCAGAAGAACGCCGCCGGAAGCGGGAATATGCTCACCGCCGACAATTTCAAAACGGTTTAAAAACGATGCGTAAATGCCGATGATATAAGCGGAAAAAGTGACCCAGATACGTCTTGCCAGGGATGTCTTCACCTCGCCCTCCATCCTTCTGCATGAAATTTCGATCGTTACTCTGTCGCTATCCTTTGGCCTTCGGTCCGAGTTTTGTTGTATATACCACCGGCCCGCATAAACAACAACCCCGCGCAACCGCCACGGAGTTTCCCTTGCCCTGGATCGGCCTCGCCGCCCTGACGGCGCTTTTGTCCTGGTTGTCCCTGACCCCGGCCCCGCCGAAGATCGACCACGGGATTCTCGGCTGGGACAAGTTTCAGCATGCCTTGGCCTATGCCCTGTTGACCCTCGCGGCCGGACGGGCCTTTCGCCGTCTGTCGTTCCCCTTCCGCGCCACCTGGCTGTCGGCGGCGGTCTACGCGGCGCTGGTCGGGGGAGGGCTGGAAGTGCTGCAAGGGCTTTCCCGAACCGGCCGTTTCGCCGACTGGGCCGATCTGCTGGCCGATCTGCTCGGTATCCTGGCGGTTTTGATCCTGGTGGGATTCGGGCGCTTTCGGGCTAGTCGGCCGTGACCTCGACAATCGCCTCGTAAGCGATATCGACCAGACGAGCGAGATCCGCCTGGTCAATGGTCAAGGGGGGCATGAAGTAGACGACATTCCCCAGGGGGCGCAATAGCGCACCCTTTTCCAGGGCCTGGCGATAAACGGCGTAGCCGCGCCGTTCCTGCCAGGGGTAGGGGGTTTTTGCCGCCTTGTCCCGCACCATTTCGACGGCGCCGACCAGGCCCAGTCGCCGGAACTCGCCGACCCGGGGCAGGGCCTCGAAACGCTCTTTCTGGTCGGCCAGAAACGCCATCCCCGGTGTCATTTTCTCCAGAATCCTTTCCTCGGTGAAAATATCCAGAACTTCGCAGGCCAGGGCGCAAGCCAGGGGATTGCCCGAATAGCTGTGGGAGTGAAGAAAAGCCTTGAGGGTCGCGTAGTCGTCGTAGAAGGCGTCGTACATTTCCTGGCGGGTCAGGACCACGGAAAGAGGCAGGTAACCGCCGGTGATCCCCTTGGAGAGGCAGAGCAGGTCGGGACTGATTCCGGCATGTTCGTTGGCGAAGAGGCGGCCGGTGCGGCCGAAGCCGACGGCGATTTCGTCGGCGATGTAGTGAATCCGCCAGCGGTCGCAGAGTTCCCGGAGTTTTTTCAGATAGATCGGCGGATAGATGCGCATGCCCGCCGCGCACTGGATGAGCGGTTCGATGATGACGGCGGCGATTTGCCGGTGGTACTCGGCGACCGTTTCCTCCATGGCGGCGAAGCACTCGGCCTGACAGGTCTCGCGCTCGCAGCCATAAGGGCAACGGTAGCAGTCGGGCCCTTGAACCTGAAAGCCGTCGAGGAGCAGGGGCTGATAAATATCTTTATAGAGGCCGCAGCCGCCGACGGAGAGGGCGCCGAGGGTTTCGCCATGATAGGCCTCGCTGATGGAGACGAAGCGGGTCTTGTCCGGATGTCCCGTCTGCCGCCAATACTGAAAGCTCATCTTCAGCGCGGCTTCGACGGCCGCCGAACCGTTGTCGGTGAAAAAGACCTTTTCCAGCCCCGGCGGCGCCAGGTCGCAGAGGCGGGCGGCCAAGGTCACGGCCGGCTCATGGGTGAACCCGGCGAAGATGTGATGGGCGACCATCCCCGCCTGTTCGCCAAGGGCGCGGTTCAGCCGGGGATGGTTGTGGCCGAAGAGATTCACCCACCAGCTGGAGACCCCGTCGATATAGCCCTTGCCGTCAAAATCGTAGAGATAGACCCCGTCTCCTCGTGCGATGGGGATCGGCGGCAGGGTTTCGTGATCCTTTTCCTGGGTGCAGGGATGCCAGACGTGGCGCCGGTCAAGGCGCAGGATTTCTTCTTTCGTCATCAGACATTGAGCCCGGAAAGAAGCCAGTGCAGGGTCGGCACCCGCTCCAGCTGGTCGGCCAGGGCCTGGACCTGTTCCCGGGGCGTACCCTCGACCTGCCCGAGAACCGCCAGCAGGTCGCCGGAAGCGACCTCGACCAGGGCGTTGGGCGCCTGGGCCTCGGCTTCGCTGGGACTTGGCGGCATGTTGTTGACGATGTAGCCCGCCAGGGGGATTTCCAGGGAGCGGGCGGCATGCATGGTCAGCAGGGTGTGGTTGATGGTGCCGAGAGTCGGACGGCAGACGGTCAGCAGGGGATGGCCGAGGGCCTTGACCAGATCGAGGAGCAGCACCGCCCCGGAGAGAGGGACCATGAGGCCGCCGGCCCCTTCGATGAGCAGATAGCCGTGGCGCTCGGAAAGGGTCTGGGCCGCTTCGAGCAGATCGCCAAAAATGATGCGCTTGCCTTCTTTCGCCGCCGCCAGGGAGGGCGCCAGCGGCGCGCGCAGGCGGTAGGGGCAGATCAGGTCGATCTCGTCGCGGCTGTCGGCGGCCCATTGCAGCAGTCGCCCGTCGGCGCCCAAGCCGGAAGGATCGTCCACGCCCGTCTCGACCGGTTTCATCACTCCCACGTCATAGCCCCGCCGACGCAGAAAGAGCGCCAGGGCGGCGGTCACCAGGGTCTTGCCGACACCGGTATCGGTGCCGGTAACGAAGAGGCCTTTCTTAGTTCGTGTCTCGCTCATCGAATTCCATCTCCAGATCGCGGAACATGCGCAAGTCATCCTCCAGCTTGCGTAGATCGGAAGAGCGTCGTGTAGGGAAAGAGTGTAGATCTCGGTGGTCGC
>CALJLX010000094.1 GCA_937982495.1 uncultured Desulfuromonas sp. | reverse complement strand
TTGAGCAGCAGGTACTGGGCGGCGTTGGTGTCCTGGTATTCGTCGACCATCAGGTAACGGAAACGTTCCTGATATTTCTCCCGCACCTCGGGGAACTCTTGCAGCAGGCGCGCGGCGAGCATGATGAGATCGTCGAAATCGACGGCGTTGAAGGCCTTGAGCGCTTTCTGATAGCGAGGATAGAGGGCGGCGGCGAGGGCGGAGTATTCGTCCCCCGGCCGGGGCACGAAGCGCTCCGGCGGCACCAGGCGGTTCTTGGCGTCGGAGATGATCCACAACAGGCGCTCGGCATCGAACTTCTTGCCGTCGACCTGCATCTGCTGCAGCAGGTCGCGCGCCAGCCGGGCCTGGTCGGCGACGGCATAGATGGAAAAGTTCTTTTTGTAGCCGAGACGCTCGATATCTTCCTTGAGCAGGCGCACGCACAGGGCGTGGAAGGTGGCGACGACCATCCCCTTGGCCCGTTTGCGGCCGACCTCTTCCGTCACCCGCTCCTGCATCTCGCGGGCGGCCTTGTTGGTGAAGGTGACGGCGAGGATGCTCTCCGGGGGAACGCCGCGCTCGCCGACCAGATAGGCGATGCGGCTGGTGATGACCCGGGTCTTGCCCGACCCGGCCCCGGCCAGCAGCAAAAGCGGTCCCTGGTCGTGGCGGACGGCCGCCTGCTGTTGGGGATTGAGCATGGAAAGGTTCATAAAGGCGGTGACAAGTGACGAGTGACGGAGTGGTTGCGAGGCGGCAAACTACCACGAAAAGAAAAAATCGCGCAAGGCGGGGGATGAATTAATCTTCCCTTGATTTCACTCCGGCCCCTGGTGTAAGGTGCGCGCCATGTTCAAGACCGCCGTCATCCTCATCAGCATCGTCTGGGCTTCGCTCCTGCTCATCTCCTGGAGCGGCACCGGCGCGACATCCTCCTCGCCGACTCCGGCCGCCTTTCAGGACAGCGCCAAGCCCTGAGGTCCGCCCGACTTCGCGACCCGGCCCCGGCCAGCACCGAGGCGTAGGGACGCGTCTATCCAAACAACAATTACAGATATTTACGACGTAGGGGCGCGGAATGCCGCGCCCCTACGTCGTTTCCGCACCCCATAACAATTCCGGACGATTCATGAATCGTCCGACGACGGCCACCGCGATTTCGCCCCCTGCCGGGTGTCGCGGCGCTCCAGCTCGGCGTCGATGGCGTTGAGTACTTCCCATTTGTTCAACGACCACAGCGGCGCCAGCAGCAGCTCCCGGGGGCCGTCGCCGGTGAGGCGGTGGATGAAGGTTTGCGGATGCAGCCGTTCGAGGAAGTCAACGGCCAGCCTGACGTAGTCCTCCTGTTCCAGCACCGCGATTCCGCCTTCCTCGTAGAGCCTGCCCAGGGGCGTTCCTTTCAGCACGTGCAGCAGATGGATCTTGATGCCATCGACGCGCAGTCGCGCCATTTCGTCGGCGGTGGCGAGCATCGCCGCGCGATCTTCCCCGGGCAACCCGAGGATGACGTGGACACAGACCTTCAGTCCGCGCGCCTTGGCGGCGGCGTAGGCCTTGAGAAACGCGGCGTAATCGTGCCCCCGGCGAAGAAACGCCAAAGTCCGGTCGTGGCTGCTCTGCACCCCAATCTCCAACTGGAAATCGGTAAGCCGGTGGTAGTCGGCGAGCAGGTCGAGGATATCCTCGGGCAGGCAGTCGGGGCGGGTGCCGACCGCCAGGCCGACGACGCCGGAAACGGCCAGGGCTTCGTCGTAGAGGGCGCGCAGGCGCGGCAGCGGCGCGAAGGTATTGGAAAAAGGCTGGAAGTAGGCGATGAAGTGCCGCGCCTTGTATTTGCGGATCATCACCTCCTTGCCCTGTTCGAGCTGTTCGGCCACGCTCAGGGCGCGGTCGATGCCGACCGCGCCGGAGCCGCCGGGGTCGCAGAAGAGGCAGCCGGCACCGCCCCGGTCGAAGGCGCGGTTGGGGCAGGAGAATCCGGCGTCGACGGAGATCTTGTGCACCCGGCCGCCGTACTGTTCCTTGAGATGTTCGGAAAAAACCCGGTAGCGTTTAATACTCATGTCGGGCACTATGCCATTGGCGCCGGTCCCGGACAAGGAGATTCCCCGCAACCTGACCCGGAAACTCCCAATGAGATTTAATCTTTCATTGCATTAAGCACTATTATTGATATAATTCGTTATATTTTTTTGCCATGTTCCCCTTGCCGAACCGCCAGGAGATCCCGTGCCTTTAGGCTGCTGCTGGAACAAAGAAACCATTTCTCCCGACGAGTGCCGTTTCTTGCGGCCCGGCGACGACGATCTGCTCTTCAATCGCAAAAAACGGTTCCTGGCCCGCTGCCTGGAGTGCCCATTATTTCTCGAAGAGTTGCGGCGCCTGAACGGTGACCCGGACAGCTTGCCCGCCTTCTTTTTCTACGCCATCGAAGAGATCCTCGCCCTGCGCGCCGAGATGCACGGGCTGACCCAGCAGACCGAGGCCCGCGCCCGCGAAATCCGCTTTCTGCACGAAGTCAGCCAGATTTTGCAGACCTCGGTCTCCATGGACGAAGTCCTCTCCTTGGCGCTGACCGCCATCACCGCCGGCAAGGGATTCGGCCTGAACCGGGCGATTCTGCTGCTGGTGGACAAGGATCGCCAGCACCTCAAGGGGCATATCGCCGTCGGCCCCCGCAACCGCGAGGAGGCCGGGCGCATCTGGCATGAAATCGAAAGCCACGACTATTCCCTGCAGGACATGGGGCAGATCCTGCGGGAACAAAAGATGGCGGCGGAAAAGGAGAAGTTCCGCGACCTGCTCGAAATCATCTCGGTGCCCATGAGCCGCGCCGAGCATCTCTTCATCGGCACCCTCAACGAGCAGCGGACGCGACACATCCTCAACCTCTGGGAAGAGCCGGGGGTCGACCGCCGCCAGGCCGAAGTCCTCGGTGTCGGCGAACTGCTGTTGGTGCCTTTGATCAGCAAGAACCGCCGCATCGGCCTGCTTTTGGCCGACAACATCATCAACGGCCGGCCGATCACGGCCGAGGACGCACAATCCCTGGAGACCTTCGCCCTGCCCGTCGCCTTCGCCATCGAACGGGCCTCCCTTTACGAGCGCCTGCAGGAAGAACTGGGGAAGGTCACCGAGGCCAACAACCGTCTGCGCGAGCAGCAGGAACTCATCGTGCGCATGGAGAAGATGGCCTTGGTCGGCAAGATCGCCTCGAACATCTCCCACACCATCCGCAACCCCCTGACCATCATCGGCGGGTTCGCCCGCAGCCTGCTCAAGCACACGCCGCCGGAGGACGCCAAACGCGGCCACATCGAATCGATCATCCGCGAATCCCGGCGGCTCGAAGAGGTGCTGCAGGAAGTGCTGAGCTATTCGGAGTCGCTGCACCCGACCTTCGACTGGTGGGACATCAACCAACTGATCACCGGGGTCTTCGCCGGCATGCGCGACGACCTGGAGATGAACCGCGTCGCCTGCCGCTTCGATCTCGAACCGAACCTGCCCAAGGCCAAGCTCGATTTCAAGAAGATCTCCTACTGCCTGCGCGCCCTGGTCACCAATGCCATCGAGGCGATGCCCGACGGCGGCGAGATCGTCGCCCGCAGCGCGCTGCAGGGCGAGCGTATCCATGTCGAGTTGGCCGACAACGGCCCCGGCATGAGCGCGGAAACCATCCGCACCGTGACCGCCCCTTTCTTCTCCACCAAGGATTCGGGAAGCGGCCTGGGGCTGTCGCTGTGCACGCGAATTCTCGACGAACACGGAGCCCTGCTCGACATCGCCAGCGAACTCGGCAGCGGCACCACCATCACCATCAAATTCACTATCGCCAGGGAGGATGACCATGGCCCGCTTGCTGATCGTTGACGATGAACGCGATATCCGCCACCTCTACGCCGCCGAACTGGAGGACGAAGGCTACGAGGTGGACAGTGCCGGCAGCGGCGCCGAGGCGGCGGAAAAGCTCAATCACCAGCATTTCGACCTGGTCGTCCTCGACATCCAGATGAAGGGGGAAAGCGGCTTGCAACTGCTGCAGAAGATCGTCAAGGAGCGCACCGATCTGCCGGTCATCCTCTGCACCGCCTTTTCCTGCTACAAGGAGGACTTCTCCTCCTGGCTGGCCGACGGCTATGTCGTCAAGAGCTCCGATCTGTCCGAACTGAAACGGGAAATCGACCGGGTCCTGAAGAAAAAACAATCCTGAAACGGCGGGAGGCCAATCATTCATGAAAGCTGTCATCATGGCGGGAGGCTTCGGCACCCGCATCCATCCCCTGACCATCGACCTGCCCAAGCCGATGATCCCCCTCTACAACCGGCCGATCATGCTGCACATCATCGAGCTGCTGAAGAAGCACGGCATCGACGAGCTGATCCTGCTCTTGTACCACCAGCCGATGATCATCAAGAACTTCTTCGGCGACGGCAGCGAATTCGGCGTGCGCATCACCTATGTGACCCCCCTGGAAGACTTCGGTACCGCCGGCGCGGTGAAGATGGCGGCGAAACATCTGGGCGAGCGCTTCATGATCATCAGCGGCGACCTGCTCACCGACTTCGACTTGTCCCAGGCCATCGCCTTCCATGAGGAACGCCAGGCGAAAGCGACGTTGACCCTGACCTCGGTGAAAGACCCCCTGCAGTTCGGCGTGGTCATCACCAACAAGGAAGGCAAGATCACCAAATTCCTGGAGAAACCGGGCTGGGGCGAGGTCTTCTCCGACACCATCAATACCGGCATCTACGTCCTCGAACCGGAAGTGCTCGACATGATTCCCGAAGGGGAGAACCGCGACTGGTCCAAGGACATCTTCCCGCAGATGCTCGCTAACGACGATGCCCTTTACGGCTGCCGGATCGACGGCTACTGGGCCGACATCGGCAACACCGATTCCTATCTGGAATCCTGCGAGGACATCGCCGAGGGGCGGGTCGAGATCAATCTCA
>CALJLX010000093.1 GCA_937982495.1 uncultured Desulfuromonas sp. | reverse complement strand
GACCACCGAGATCTACACTCTTTCCCTACACGACGCTCTTCCGATCTCCATGACGGTCTTCGGAAGGTCTTCCAGGAGGAGGACCTCCCCGGCCTTGAACTGCACCGGGGAAATAATTTCGTAAATGCCATCTGAAATCATGCGGAGATTATGCAATCGAGTTTTTACCTGCAAAGGTGTTAGCCCGACAACTCCCTGATACAGGTCAAAAATATCTGTTGTGCAATACCTCTTCATGATTTCAGCCTATTAAGTGAAGGTGTAAAGGCATGCATGCTGCCAGTATCCGTAACCAACGTTCCGGACTGCCTTGATGCCGTACTGGTGCTTGTTCTCACGAAATTCCAGCTCCGAACCCTCGGCAATGGCGGAAACCTGAATACCTTCCTCTTCCTGCCGAATGAATGGTTTTGTAGTCCCGTCGGTCCTGAAAACATAGAATGCGGCACCACTGGTAAGCCTTGGGTTGACAGTCAGGGTGAAGTTGAACCCATCGATGTTTTTCACCAGGTTGCTTTGGCCCGCGGCGATGTATTCGTTGCTCATGACGGCCGCAAACGGCCCGAGATATACTGCCGGCACCATGATGCGGAAGTTCGTGGCGTCCTCGTTGATGGGGTCTCCCTGATCATCCTTGAATCCAAGCATGGCCGCAACGCATGCCATGATAGCCGCCTCGGCCTCCGCGGCGGTCGGCTGGGTCGCGGTCGCTGCCGCTCCGGTGAGGTTATTGTCTTGCGTTCCGGAGTCGCCCTCGGCATGGTCATCGGCGAAGAAATATTTGCCGTCGTAGCATACGCCCGCAGCCCCGTTCACGATCAAAGTTGTCAGCAGGCTCGCCCAATGCGCGTTCGCCTTCCGTGCCTGATCAGCAACGCGAAGCAGCACCTGACCGGTTTTGTCCCGGCGAATTTCATCGACCAAAACTTCCATGGTGGATTCGAAAGTCTTGTTCTTGATGGTAATGCCGTTTTCCCTGAAACCCTTGGCATTCCTGCCCCCGATCCATTCTCTCATGGATGGGGCCATGCCCAACCACGCGTATGTTTCGATTTCCTGATTGGAATCGAACAGCATCGAGGTTTCCTGAACCCAAGGCGTCCCATCATTCATGGCGAGCCGTTTGAAGAACTCACCAATGATTGCCCTACTTCCCAATGTTGATGCGCCCATATTGCTATCTCCTTAATGCAGCCGAAAAAAAGGTTACGCCCAGATACCCTTGCGTGTTCTTACCGCCCATGCCGTGGGATCGCCATAACAGAGTTCGACGTAATCCCCCCGGCAGGCGGTGGCCTTGGTATTCGTGATCGCGACGCCATCCGCGGTCTGCGCGGCATTCGGCGTCTTAATGCCGTCTGCCGCGTTGCAGTCCACCGTCAGTAATTGCGCGCCAAACGCGCCGGCATTGACGATCCGGACACGGATTCCGACGGTGGCCGCCGCTCCAAGCAACACGGTCTTTGCATCTGCCGTCACGAAGATGACCTTGCCGGTGTCCTGCTCGTCCAGGGTAAGATCTACGGCAGTGGTCTCCGCCAGCCACCCCTCGTGCGGATCGACCATCACGCCGGCGTCGAACTCGACCTCGGCCACGCCGGATGAGACGTACCTTCGGACGAACCCGATAAAGACGCCACTCGTCTTGATGAAAGAAAACGCGTTGTCGTCCTGGGCGTATACCGGCTGACCAACGTCTGTGATCACCGCGCCGGTCACGGGGATCTGCACGACCCCCTTCTTGACCACCCGGACGTTGATGGCGGCCGCGGCCCCCGCGCTGTTGTCCGCCTTGCGCTCGGCAAAGCCAACAAACCTGTCGCTTGAGGTAAGAGGTTGCGCGTGCCCGGTGGCGGCAACAAGCCCCACGGCCGCGCCCTCATAGATGATGTCGGAGGCGATCACGGGAAACTCGTTCACATCTCCGAGGACCTTGATTCTTGCAATGTCTGCTGCGAGTGTAGTCATCTGATCGACTCCTTATTTGCCTAAAATTTTGACGAGTCCGGATTCTTCGGCTTTTCTGAATGCCAGGTAAGCCCCATAATCCCCCTTGAACTCAGCGCGGGTTTCGGGTTTGTTGTCCCATTCCTTTTTTGCCCGCTCCTCAATTGGCAAATTTGAATTATCCGAAAGCTCGATCACGGGCGCAACCGGCGTTGCAACCGGCGCCGGCGCATCGCTCGCCAGATGCTGCGCGGCGACGTTCCGGAGCTGCCGCTCCGCCTGGAGGATCTGCACCGCGGCCTCCGGCCCGGTGGTCTTGCCGTCGAAGGCCAGGCGGGTCACCAGGGCGTCATGCCCGGGCATGGACTGCGCGAACACGGCCTGGATCCGCTCGCGCTCGATCCTGGCGCCCTCGGCCAGCAGCGCGGAGGCGATGTCGGGATGGTCGGCTCTCAAAGATTCCACCGTGAGAGCGACCGGCTCTTTTTTCTCTTCTGTCATGATGGTTGTCCTTTCGGGGTCGCCCCCATTCGGGTTGTCCTTTTCCTCGAAGCGCGAAAACACGGAAATGGACGTGTTCCCATCCGCGCCAAGAGGGACGAAAGACGTTTCAAAAACCTCGGATTTCAGCCAGACCTCGGCGGGGCCTTTGAGCTTCCGGCCGTTGACCTCCGTCTCCACGCCGT
>CALJLX010000092.1 GCA_937982495.1 uncultured Desulfuromonas sp. | reverse complement strand
CCTATGCCAAGAGCGCCCAGAACTGCCATCGCTACGTCGACACCAACAACGACGGCGACGGCGACGATACCGGCGAGGCGCCAGGCTGGAACAAGGTCACCCCCTGGATCGAACCGAGCAAGACCTTCTACGACAACAACTAGCCCCACCGCCGGAAACACGAAGGGCCGGGAGCAACCTCCCGGCCCTTCGTGTTTTCAACCTTCAGCCTTCGGTCTTCAGCCTTTCACACTTCCTACTCCTCGATCCGCTTCAGCATATATTCGACCGCCAACCCCACCGCCTCCTTGCGTAAGGTCGGGTCGCCACCCCGGGGGGGCATGGCGCCGATGCCGTCGATGGCATTTCTTACGAGTTGGAAGACGCCTTTATCCACGCGGTCTTCCCAATCCGCCTGATTGCCAAGCTGCGGCGCGCCGTGTAAGCCCTGGTCGTGACAGGCGGCGCAGGCCCGCTCGTAATACCGCCGGCCCATGGCAATGATCCGTTCGGGGTCGTTGGTGGCGATGGGGGCGAAAACTTCGGCGGGCGCCGTCGTCCGCAGCGAGGGATTGCGCCGATATCGTTCAAGGTCGGGCTTGACGGTTTCCGAACGATCCTCGGCGCCGCAGCCGGCAAGCAGCACCATCCCCATCACCACCGGTCCAACGAACTTTTTCATGACAAATCTCCTTTGGATCAAGCGAAAGTTGCTGTTTCGAGTCGACGGCACCTGCCAATGCGCTCGATTATAGAAAAGGAGAACAGAAGAAAACAGAAAAATCAGGTACTTTACGTGGACTGACGAGGAACCTATCGGCTTCGTCGTGAATTACCAAACCCAAAACTTCATCCCCCTATAAATACACGTCGGGCCGGGATCTACCTCCCGGCCCGGTGCGTTTTCATCGCTTGTTTCCCTTCCCCCTACTTCTTGACGAAGTTGGTCGGGGCGTTGCAGGTGGGGCATTTTTTCGGCTTGCAGCGGCCTTCCTTCTCAAAACCGCACTGCTCGCAGCGCCAGATCGCCATATCGCTCTCCTTTCGTGGGTGGACAATTAAGACAAACGTAGTCTTATTTTATCCATAACCTTTTCCCTGTCAACATTTTTCCTGCCGCGCCCCCAAGTCTTTCCCCCCCAACCGTTCGATGGCGCGCAGATGCAGGCGGGCTTCCTCGGCCCGTTCGGGGGTGCGGGCGAGGTCGAGGGCGGCGAGGAAGTAGTGGTAGGCGCTGGTGATGCAGCGGGGCTGGTGAATCAGGGACTTGCCAGCGCCGAGGTAGGCGCGGTCGAGGCCGGCGTCGGCCGGGCGCTCGGCGATGAAGC
>CALJLX010000091.1 GCA_937982495.1 uncultured Desulfuromonas sp. | reverse complement strand
TTTTAAATCTTAACCTCAATAATTTATCTTGTTTTATCCGCAGTTATCCGCCTTTAGCCTTTCCATAACCCATCCCTGGACCTTTCCGTATTCGTTCCGTGCCTTCCGTGTTCTCCGTGGACCGATGAGATTCTGAATGTCTTGGTCTCTCTGGCCTAAGCCTCCGATGGACTCAGACGCGTAACAACAATTTGGCGAAGACGCTGAACCATCGTCAAAAGTCCCTGTCGATCCAGTCCGATCTCCGCCGGGAAATCTTCGTACCGGAACAGGGTTCCATAAGGGGTCAGAATATCGAGATCGGTGAGAGTTTCCGGCAATAGAAAGCCTGCATCCGCGAGAAGATCCATGAGCAGACGCAGGTTGTGGGTTCGGGGGAAATCGATGAAAAAATCGGAAAGGAGGGCCTTCAAGAGCTTTTCAACGGCCTGCTGGCAATGAAAACCGAAGATTTCGTCGCTGACCTGCCGCGACTCTATGACTTCCTGCAACAGCGCCTCGTCATCAGCGGCCTTTTTCAACAACAAAAGCGCCTGCTCACGATGCCTCATAGATGACCTTCCCTTCGCGCTTCGCCCGATAATAGACATTTCCCGGCGTGTCGGACCAGTAATCGAATTTTTCCTGGCTCACCAGCAGCAAATCGATCGGCAACCGCAAAAATCCCAAGGCACGGTTCAGGCGTGCCATCTCGGCGACACGATCCTTGACTTCCCGCTCAACCACGAGGATATCGAGGTCGCTGTCCCTTTGCGCTTCCGCCCGGGCATAAGAGCCAAACAGAATGATTTTTTCGGGGCGAGCGACTTGCTTCAGAACCGCCGCTGCCTGCTCTATTTTTTCCATGTTATACACAAAACCTCCGCCCCAATTTATCCGTTTTCCGTGGCCCAAAGAGAAGCGATCGACTTTGGCCGGGCTCAGGTCTACGTCACACCAGCAGTTCCACCTGCCCCGCCAGGGGGGTGTTTTCCAGCAGGGCGACCAGTTTGCCGTCCGCCGTCAACATACGGGTATCGTAAACACCGGCCAACGCCACATACAGGGCATCATAAACCGTGACTCCGCACGCCAGGGCAATATCCAGGGCCAACGGCAGGAGAGTCCGCCCTGCTTCGATGCGCAGCGGCAAAGACCCAATGGCCGCGCCAATCTCCCGGGCTTCGGCCTCGGTCAACTCGCCCCGGCGCACCTTCTTCCACAGGATGTTGCCCGTTTCCGGATAGATCAGATCCGGCGCCAGCAGCTCCACGGCCCCCTCCTCCACCCGGACGAACCACGCCCCCGCCTGCTCTGAACCGGCTTCGGGGATATAGGCCTTGATCAGCACGCTGGCATCGACCACCCGGATCATCGGCCACGGTCTTCCCGCAGCAAGTCGACGCTATCGGAAAAATTCCCGCCCCTGGCCAGCAAACGCTCCCGAATGGTGGCGGCACGCTGGGCGACATCGCGCCCCAGACGGGCGCTGCGGATGAGAATATCGCTGACTTCCTGCTGCAAGGGGCGATTGTGTCGCCGGGCCCGTTGTTTGAGTTCCTCCACGACCTCGTCGGGAAGATTGCGAACCAGAATGTTCGGCATGACGACCTCCAACATGATAGCAACATGATAGCACGCAGCCGTTAAAGATAAATACCTGAGGTTTTTTCAACGCGAATAAAATCAGACAAAACCTGATCTGTCCACGGAAGGCACGGAAAACACGGACAAAATCTTGAAAATCTTTTTTGACGGGATAAGGGCGGATAGAATCGGATGTTAAAGTCCAAACCTTAAAAGATTTATCCTGCCTTTATCCGCAGTTATCCGCCTTTATCCTGTCCAAAACCAAGCCTTTGACTTTTCGGTTTTCTTCCGTGTTTTCCGTGGACAGGAATGGATCGGCTCCCTGGCTACCGAACCAACCGTTGCAGCAGAAGATCTTCGACATTCCGGCGGGCATCGAGCAGCGCCAGGATATAGACGCTCCCTTCCGTGATGCGAAAAACGATCCGCCAGGGGTCGACAATCAGTTCGCGATACTGACCGATGCCCTGCGCTTGCAGCTCCGGGACGATTCGGCCGCGCTCGGGATGATCCCTGAGGGCATCGACTTGCCGGCGGATCTTTTTGAGGATGGGCAATGCATTGCCCGGACTGTCCAGGGCGATATAGTCGATGACGCCGACCAGATCCCGTTCCGCCGTATGGGTCCAGACCACCCGAAAGCTCGGGATCATCGGCGTTGCAGTTCCTTTTCCAGGCGCTCGAAGAGGTCGTCATGGGCGGTATATTTCCCCTCCCGCACGTCCGCTTCCCCCTGGGAAACAAGTTTCAGCAGACCGATGACGTTGCGCATCTCCTCGTAACTGCGAGCATCCTGCAAGACCGCCCGGGCTTCCCCGTTTTGAGTGATGATCACCGGCCGCTGGGTTTCATTGACCTGTTTGAGCAGCTCGGCGGTCTTTGCTTTCAGATAGGTTACGGGCTTGATGTCGTTGGTAATATGCATGGGCACCTCCAGTCTTTTTAGCGTACCTAATTCAGCGCCAAAACAGAAGCGGAGAAATGATTGTGGAACGGACATCGCCCCTCACCCCTTCAAATCCCGGTGAAGAGAAAATCGAGGGCGGCGACAACGGTACGGACGTAAAGGCATTAGAATCTTTTTTCTGTCCACGGAAGGCATTGAAATCACGGACAAAATCTTGAAAATCTTTTTTTGACGGGATCAGGGCGGATAAGATCTGATGTTAAAAGTCCAACCCCAAAGACTTATCCGGTTCTATCCGCAGTTATCCGCCTTGATCCTGTCCAAAACCAAGCCGTTGACTTTCGGTTTTCATTCCGTGCTTTCCGTGG
>CALJLX010000090.1 GCA_937982495.1 uncultured Desulfuromonas sp. | reverse complement strand
GAGATGGTGATTCGTGACTGGAGTTCAGACGTGTGCTCTTCCGATCTCAGGTTGCGCACCTTGACGAAGACCCCCAGGGGCAGGGTCTTGTGGGCGGCGGTCATGGCGTGCATGTCGTAGACCTCGCCGTTGCTGGTCTTGAGTCCGTGGAAATCGGCGCCGTACCAGCTGGCGACACCTTCTTCCACATAGCCGCGATGATCGAGCAGGGGATCGTAGCGCACCCCGTTGACCGTGTAGGGGCGCTGATAGGGCTTGAGTTCCCGCGCCGGAACACTCTTGCCGGTCTCGACCCGCACCGGCTCGTCATGCAGCACCCGCACATCGTAGCGCGGCCCACCACAGGCGACCAGGGTCACCAGGACTCCGCCCAGCAACAGACGGAAAATCATCCGTTTCATCATCTATCTCCGCACACTTGCGCTCAATACCTTGCCGCCGAAGCGCTGTCCGAAAGGCTTTCCGGCGGCGGCTCGTCATCGACCCCGGCCGCCTTGATCCGCCCGACGATATGCCCGGGAATGGCGCCCGCCGCCATCACCCCCAGTTGCAGAGGGTAGGAAACCGGACCGAACCAGGAAGCAGCGCTCAAACCCTCGCCGGCGATGTAGGTGCCGTAGGCGGGATAAAGCACCCGATAGTCGTCTTTGCGCTCCTCGCGCTCGTCCCGGTCGTAGTGATAGCCGAGGGTGTCGCCCGTCGCCAGACCTTCCTGATGCAGCGGCACCAGCGGCAACAGCCGCAAAAAGGCGTACCAGCCCTTGTATTCCCGCTGGGCGAAGTCCTTGGCGTGCGCCCCTTCGTGCAGGGCGATGGAAGGATGATCCGAATAGAGGTGGATGCTGTTGGTGAAAGGGTTGTAGTGATCGCCGCCGAAGACCCTTCCGGGGAAGATGGTGTAGGAAACGGTCGTCAACACCCCCAGGGTATAGCGCCAGAAACCACCGACCTCGCGGTTGCGCACCAGACGTGACCATTCGCCGCCGGGAGCGTACTCATTGAGACGCACCTTGACCTTGGCGAGATCGTTGGCGGCCAGGTAGTCCCGCAAATGCGCCTCGGTTTCCGGGGAAATGTCATGATTTTCGATGCGCCAGTTCCACAGGATGAGCTTGGTCGGCAGACTGAAAAAGTAATGGCCGAGGCCGTCGACGAAGGCGTTGGGGCGGCCGCGATGGACCTGTTCCTCGGCTGGGCGCAAGGCGAGAACATCCTCCCCTTCCACCCCTTGCGTATAGCTGTAAGGCACCGCCATGCACCCGGAAACGAAGGTCAGGACCAAGAGCAGCATCGCCGGACGGATCATCTCAACCTCCCTCCATCGCCAGGAAAACATCCAGTTCAGGCAAGCTGGGAATCGCCGTGCGCCCGCCCAGTGCCCGGGTCTTGAGCGCCGCGGCCGCCGCCGCGAAACGCACGGTGCGCCGCAGGGGCCAACCCTGCGCCAGACCGTAAAGATAGCCGCCGTGAAAGACATCGCCGCAGCCGGTGGTATCGACGGCAGCGACGGCAAAGGCCGGGGTGTGAAAAAGCTCGCCCCCCCGCTCAAGGGTCAGGCAGCCGTCGGCGCCCTGGGTAACGGTCGCCGCCGCGCAGCCGTAAGCGAGCAGCTGTCGCAGGGCGGCTTCGGGATTATCCGGGGCCAGCGCTTCGGCGAAACGCTCGCTGACCACGGCATGATCGATCAACGGCAGCAGGCGTTCCACCCCGGGACGCAGGGTGCCCCCATCCAGAACCGTGGTCACACCCGTTTTCCGGGCAATTTCGGCGGCGGCCAGTGCAGCATCCAGATGCAACCCGTCGAGGTGCAGCACCCGCGCCGAGGCAATGAGCGACCCACAATCCCCGTCCACATCCTCGGCGGTCAGCTGCCGAGCGCTCCCCCGGTTCCAGAAGATGGTACGCCGGGCGCTATCCCGTTCGACGGCGATAAAGGCAAACTGGCTGGACCTTCCGGCATCGAAGCCCAGTGCGCGGCAGTCCACCCCTTCGGCGAGCAATTCTTGCCGGATGCGTCGACCGTGCTCGTCTTCTCCGATCCGGCCGCAGATGGCCGTAGAGATACCCCAGCGCGCCAAGGCAACCAGGGCGGTGGCCACCGGCCCGCCGCCCTGGTAAAAAAGCCCTTCGACTTCGATTTTTTCGTCGACGGCGGGATAACGGGGGACACGTCCGAGAAGATCGAGGCAGGCCTGGCCGAGGCCGACCACAGCCAATCCCCCCGTCCCTTTCCCGGTCGTCATGGCCCGGTTCCTACTCCTTCACCCGGGACATGGCCCGGAATTTCTGGTAGCGCTGCTCGACAAGTTCCTCGGGAGTCAGGCTCTTGAGTTCGTTGAGATGCTTTTTCAAATACTGCTTGATGTTGGCGGCCGCTTCGCGGGGATTGTTATGCGCCCCGCCGAGGGGTTCGGGGATGACGTCGTCGATGACGCAGCCGAGATCGGCGATGTCGGTCGCGGTCAGTTTCAGGGCTTCGGCGGCCTGCGGCCCCATGGTGCCGTCGCTCCAGAGAATCGCCGCGCAGCCTTCGGGGGAGATGACCGCATAGACCGAGTATTCCATCATCATCACCCGATTGCCGACGGCGATGGCCAAAGCCCCACCCGAGCCCCCCTCACCGGTGACGGTGACGATCACCGGCACGGTCAGGGCCGCCATCTCCCGCAAGTTGCGGGCAATGGCCTCGGCTTGGCCGCGCTCCTCGGCGCCGATGCCGGGAAAGGCGCCGGGGGTGTCGACGAAGGTGAAAATCGGCAGATTGAACTGCTCGGCCATCTGCATCACCCGCAGCGCCTTGCGGTAACCTTCGGGGTTGGGCATGCCGAAATTGCGGTAGACCTTCTCCTTGGTGTCCCGCCCCTTCTGGTGGCCGATGACCGCGCAGGGTTCGCCGTCAAGGCGGGCGAAGCCGCAGACCAGGGCCGGGTCGTCGCGGAAGTTGCGGTCGCCGTGGACCTCGAACCAGTCGGTGAAAATATACTCGACGTAGTCGAGGGTAAAGGGCCGGTTCATGTGCCGGGCCAACTGGGTACGCTGCCAACGGGTCAGTTTGGAGAAGATCTCCTCGCGCAGCTTGGACGCCTTCTTTTCCAGCTTGAGAATATCGCCGGCGAAGTCGACCTTTTCCGTGGAGAACTCCCGCAGGTCGCGGATCTTCTGCTCCAACTCGACCAGGGGCTTTTCGAAATCGAGATAAAACTGCATCGTTGTAGCTCCTGCCAAAATACGGTTTTCAATAGAAAACGCTAGTATATCCAAGAGGATGGATCGAAGCGGTCGTCCGCCCGATCACTCGAAAGTGACGACATTATAGCCAAACAACTTCTCGGCGGCATCCATTATTTCGTCGGAGGCCGCGACTTTCCGGGATTCGGGCAGGCCGATGACGGTTTCGCTGCGGTTGGGGATGACCAGATGCAGCAGGACGTCGCAGCTTCCCCGGTGGCGGTCAATGATATCCTTGAGCGCCGTCAACTGCTCTTCGGAGAGTCCCGGCGTAGTCAACCGGAAATGGACCTTCTTCGTCAGCCGCTCCTTGACCTCGCGCAGGGGCAGCACCTCCGTCGCCAGCAGCTTGCAGGATTCCTCCCCCACATCCAGGGTGCCACTGACCAACAGCGGCTCCTCGCTCTTGAGCAGCTCCATGGCCGCCTGATAGGTCTCGGGAAAGACCACCATCTCGACAAACCCGGAAAGATCCTCCAGGGTGACGAAGGCCATGCGGTCGCCTTTCTTGGTGGTCAGCTCCTTGAGTCCGGCGACGATGCCGCAGACCTTGACTTCCGATTTGTCCGGACGCTCGTGCAGACCGGCGGTATCGCAGGTGGCGAAACGCTTGATCGCCGCGCTGTGCCGAGCCAGGGGATGGCCGGTGATGTAGAAGCCGAGAGCTTCTTTCTCGAAGCCGAGCAGGACATTCTCGGGCCATTCGTCGATATCGGGGAGCTTGCCGTAGCCGTTGCCCTTGTGATTGACGATCTCCGCCGTGCCGAAGAGGGATTCCTGCCCCTGCTCCTTCTCCCGTTGCACCTTCTGGCCGATTTCCATGGACTCTTCGAGCACCGCCATGAGCTGGGCTCGCCGCGCTTTCAGGGAATCGAAGGCGCCGCAGCGGATCAGGGCCTCGACCACCTTCTTGTTGACCTTGCGCAGGTCGACCTTTTCGCAGAAATCCTGCAAAGAGACGTACTCCCCCTTG
>CALJLX010000089.1 GCA_937982495.1 uncultured Desulfuromonas sp. | reverse complement strand
GGTCCGGTCACGGCAAACATGAAGGGCGCCCTGCTCGATAACTACGCCGCCGTCGCCGAGCCGAAACTGGTCATCGCCGCCGGCGCCTGCGCCATCAGCGGCGGCCCCTTTTGCGGCAGCGAGGAAATCCATCACGGCATCGGCGAACTGCTCCCCGTCGCTCTCTATATTCCCGGTTGCCCGCCCCATCCCTACACCAGCCTCGACGGCATGTTGCGCCTGCTCGGCCGTCTGAAGTAGGCCTCGCCCCGCCACTTCAAGGGCGGGGCTTGATTTTATTCTATTTTCTATATATATATTGTTGGGGCTTTCAACAAAGGAGAACGCCATGCCCATCTTCGAATATGTCTGCCCAGACTGCGGCCACCGCTTCGAAAAAATTCAACGCCAGCGCAGCGACGAGCAACCCTGCCCGAAATGCGGCGCCGCCGCCCACCCCGCCGTCTCCCGCCCGGCGGCCACTTCCGCCGGCTGCGGCAAAGGCGGCTTCAGCTGAGCCTGAGCCGGTGGTGGCGTGTCCACCACGAACCGCGTCAATCCCCGCTTTGCCCAAGGTTGCCGCTCCTCAATCAAGCCCAGGAGCGGCAACCCGACCCTCACGCGATCCTGACAATCTTATTGACTCCCTAACAGAATCATGATAGAAATAGTCTCAAGAATGGACGTGGACTGTTTTTATGTCCAAGGATGTCCAGAGCGCTGACACAATTTCGTCGCCAAGCGCTGTTTACCCCCACTCTTTCGACCTTCTTGGTTGGATCCGCGCTATGTTCACGGCCCTGCCGGGCCAAGACGACATCCCCCATTCACAACACATCGATGCTTCACGCCCTCCCTTGCATCGGAGGGCTTTTGCCTGTCAGGGCAAAGTTCACCTCGAACCAGTTTTCGAAGGGACATTAAAAAATGCGCAAAACCGGATTTCTGATCATCGCTCTGGTTGTTCTTGCCAATCTTGCCGCCTGGACCCTGCTCAACCGTCCGGCGACGGCTCCCGACTGGACCGCACCCTACAACGGCCTCTCCTTCAGCCCGCTGCGCAAGGGGCAGGACGCCATGAAAGACCAACTGCCCAGCGCCGAGGAGATCGATGAGGATCTCGCCCTGGTACAGGATAAGACCCTGCGCGTGCGGACCTACTCCTCCCTCGGCACCCTCGGCCTGGTTCCCGAGATGGCCCAGGCCCGTGAGCTGAAGGTCACCGCCGGCGCCTGGCTCGACCAGGATGAAGCCAACAACCGCGCGGAGATCGAGCATCTCGTCGCCAACGCCAACCGCTGGTCGAGCGTCGAGCGGGTCATCGTCGGCAACGAGGCCGTTTTGCGCGGCGATCTCACCGTCGCCCAGCTCAGCGCCTACATCGACCAGGTCCGCAAATCGACCCGGGTGCCGGTCGGCAGCGCCGAGCCGCCCCACGTCTGGCTCGAACATCCGGAACTGGCCGCGACCGTCGACTTCATCGCCGTGCACATCCTCCCCTACTGGGAAGGGGTGCCCGCCGAGGAAGCGCCCCAGTGGGCCTTCAGCCGCTATCAGGAAGTGGTCGCCGCCTTTCCCGACAAACCGGTGGTGATCGGCGAGGTCGGCTGGCCGAGCGCCGGCAGTCGCTTCATGGGCGCCAAGGCCTCGCCGGTGAATCAGGCCGTCTTTATCCGCGAGTTCCTGCAACTGGCCCAGCAGCACCAGATCGACTACTTTCTCATGGAAGCCTTCGATCAACCCTGGAAGAAGGCTCTGGAAGGCGCCGTCGGCGCGCACTGGGGGATTTTCGACGCCGATCGCCAGGCCAAGTTCCCCCTGACCGGCGCCATCTCCGCCGTTCCCCATTGGCCCTGGCAAGCCGGCCTGGCCACGGTGTTGGCCCTGATGCCGATGATCCTCTTCCTGCGCCATTGGGATAACCTCAAACGCCGCGGCCAGCTCTTCTTCGCCGCCCTCATCCAGTTGACCGCCTCGCTCTTCGCCTGGACGGCGCTGTTGCCGTTGGCCGTCGAGATGACCACGGTCGGGACCATCGTCTGGGGCCTGCTGCTGCCGGCCCAGCTCGGCCTGCTGCTGGTCATTCTGACCAACGGCCTGGAGCTGACCGAGATGCTCTGGGTCAAACGCTGGAAACGTTATTTCGCGCCGCAGAATCCCGCGCGCGACCGCGAATTCCCCATGGCCTCGATCCATCTGGCGATCCATAACGAGCCGCCGGAACTGGTCTTCAAGACCCTCGACGGTCTCGCCGCCCTCGATTATCCCAACTTCGAGGTGCTGGTCATCGACAACAACACCGTCAACGAAGAAGTCTGGAAGCCGGTGGAAGAGTACTGCGCCCGTCTCGGCGAACGCTTCCGTTTCTTCCATTTGCCGAAATGGCCGGGCTACAAAGCCGGGGCGCTCAACTTCGCCCTCGGCGAAACCCATCCCGACGCCCAGGTGGTCGGGGTCATCGACGCCGACTACATCGTCAGCCGCGACTGGCTGCGCGCCCTCGTCCCCTACTTCGACAAGCCCGAAGTCGGCTTCGTCCAGGCGCCCCAGGACAACCGCGAGTGGCAGGGGGATGCCTTCCAGACCATGATCAACTGGGAGTATAACGGCTTCTTCCAGATCGGCATGGTCCATCGCAACGAGCGTAACGCCATCATCCAGCACGGCACCATGACCCTGATGCGCCGCGACGCCCTGGAGCAGGTGGGCAAGTGGAGCGAATGGTGCATCTGCGAAGATGCCGAGCTCGGCCTGCGCCTGTTCAAGGCCGGTTACGAGTCGGTCTACGTCAACCACAACTTCGGCGAGGGGATCACCCCCACCAGCTTCGCCGGCTACAAAGGCCAGCGCTGGCGCTGGACCTACGGGGCGGTGCAGATTCTGCGCGGCCACTGGCGGTCGTTGTTGCCCTGGAGTAAATCGAACCTCACCGCCGGACAAAAGTTCCACTTCGTCACCGGCTGGATGCCCTGGTTCACCGACGCCCTGCACCTGCTCTTCACCCTCGCCGGCGTCGCCTGGACCATCGGCATTCTCCTGCGCCCCCAGGACTTCGAAGTCCCCCTGGCGGTCTTCCTGGTCCCGACCCTGGGTCTGTTCCTGTTCAAGGTCGCCCACGCCCTGATTCTCTACCGGGCGCGGGTCAAGTGCAGCTTCCTGCAGAGCCTGGCCGCCTCCGTCGCCGGCATGGGCCTGACCCACACCATCGCCCGGGCGATCTTCACCGGGCTGTTGCAGCCGAGCCATCCCTTCCTGCGCACCCCCAAGGGCGAAGGGCGCCAGGCGCTGCTCAAAGGCTTCATCATGGCCTGGGAAGAAACCCAGATCTTCCTACTGCTGCTGGTTTCGGCGATCGCCAGCTTCTGGTTCTTCGGTCCCCACAACCCCGAAGGGACGCTCTGGGCCGTGCTCCTGCTGGTCCAGTCCATTCCTTACGGCGCCGCCCTGGCGACCTCCATGGCCAGTTGCATGCCCCGCCTGGATCTGGTGCTGCCGAAACTGGCGGCCATGCCCCGGTTGCTCACCGCCCGCGCCCGACGCACTCCGCTGGGTTGATTAAAAGCACCGAAAGGCGTATAAAGAAAAAGGCGAAACTCAAGGGTTTCGCCTTTTTCCGTTCTGCCCGGCCGAGCGGATGCCAACTCCCATGGAAAGGATGCCCGCATGAAAGGAAACGACCTGCTCAAACTGCTGGCCCTGCTCGCCCTGGTCGCCGCCATCGCCGTCGGTGTCTACTGGTGGGGCCGCTCCCAGGGGGATGCCACCGAAAAATATTCCCATCCCATCTCCCGCCAGGGAAGCAAGTGGTAGAAAGGGGGTTTCAGGGACTCCCCAGCGCCACCCAGGCGACCACGGCATAACGCGCCAGCTTCCCCGCCGCCACCAGCAGCACGAAGGGGAAGACCCCGACCCGCAAAATGCCGCCGACCAGACACAGGGGATCGCCCACCACCGGCAGCCAGGAGGCGAGCAGCGACCAGCGCCCGTAACGGGCGTAGAACCGCTCGGCCCGCACGCGGGCGGCGATGTCGATGCGCAGCACCCGTTTGATCAAAAACGGGCCGCCCCAGAGGCCGATGGCATAGGTGGTGAGCGCCCCCAGGGTATTGCCCAGGGTCGCTGTCAGCACCAAGGCGACCGGATCGAAACCCTTGAGCACCAGCACCACCAGCAGCCATTCCGAACCGAGGGGGAGGAGAGTCGAGGCGAGAAAAGCGACCAGCAGCAAGGCCGGATAGCCGTGAGCGATCAGCAGTTCGTCCATGAGGCCGGCGAATCCTTCCGACAGTGAGCAGTAGTGACATCAAATCGACAAAAGTGCCGCGTCCGAAAACGCGGCCCTTTTGATTTTTGTATC
>CALJLX010000088.1 GCA_937982495.1 uncultured Desulfuromonas sp. | reverse complement strand
CGAGATGGTCGAGACGGGCATCGACGATATCCCCGGTCGCCACCAGCAGGTCGGGTTTCAGTGCCTCGATCCGGCGGACCACCTGTTCGAGTTTGCCGTGGCGGTGCAAAAGGCCGAGATGGAGGTCGGAAATCTGGGCGATGCGCAGCGGTTGCGCGTCGGCGGGCAGTTTGTCGGTGGGAATGCTCAGGGTCTCGACGGTCAGGTTTTGGGCTTCGAAGACGCCGTAGATGCTCAGGAGCAGGGCCAGGGAGGGGATCAGCAGGGCGCAGCGCGGGCCGTGCAACTTCCAGTCGGCGAGGGCGGGGCGGCGGCGGGACAGGAGGGGCAGCAGCAGATCCCAGGCGAAGACCGCCACGAATCCTGCAAAGGTCAGGAAGATGAAAGCCATCCACGAATAGCCGACGATGGCCAGAAGTCGCGCCGAGCCTTCCAGATCAAGGCGTTCGAGAACGCGGACCAGGACCGGCGCGGCGATCATCAGCAGCATGAAGAGCAGCACCGGCCGCCGGATATGTTCCCGCTTTACGAGCAGGGGGCGCATGCCGAGATAGGCGAGCAGATGCATGGCGCCGTAGATGGAGAGAAAAACCGTCAGAAAAATGATCAGCCGGGTCATGGCGTAACTCCCCTCGGCGGATGAGTGACAGGGTGGGGCGGGCGCGGATAAAAAAAGCCCCTGGCGTTTAAGACCAGGGGCTTTTCGACGAAGCCGTCGGCCGCTTACTCGACGGTAACCTTGCCATCCTCGATGATCAGGTCATACTGGTAGCCGTGGCCGAAGTCCTTGTCGGCGGTGAGAACGCCGCTGACCAGAACGGTGTCGCCGACATTCGCGGTGACGCTGGTGGTGATGGTGAGGTCGTTGGTCCCCTCGCCGCCGGTGCCGTCCTGCAGGTGAATCCAGTTTTTGCCCATGATGTCCGGGCTGAATTTGACCACCTTGCCGCGCACGGAGACTTCCTTGCCGGCGAGTTCGGCTTTACCGGTGTAGATTTCTTCGATGCTCTTGCCGCCTTCGGCTTTGGTGAGGCCGCTCAGGTCGACATCCTCGGC
>CALJLX010000087.1 GCA_937982495.1 uncultured Desulfuromonas sp. | reverse complement strand
CCGCCGGCGCGGCCACGAAGGCCGGTGACGAGGCCCTGGCCGCCAATATCATGAACAAATACGAAATGGCGGTGGGACGCCTCCAGTCGGCGGCCGATCTCGAAATCACGCCGGTCTACAACAACGGTCGGCTCGATGAGGTGAAAGTTCGGGTGAAGAACATCCGTGCCGGCCACAATTTGCCGACTTCCCTCACCAATATCCGTCAGCTCTGGCTGGAAATCACCGCCACCGACGAAAAAGGCCAGGTGCTCATGACCAGCGGTGCCGTCGATGGCAACGGCCAACTGCCGGAGAACACCCGGCTGTTTAATTCGGACGGCATGGGCAGCGATTTTCACTTCGCCGTCGATCCCTGGGTGATCACCGCCTTCTCCCGGCACGATACCATCCCCCCCAAGGGCTATAAGGATGTCTACTACGGCATCAATGCCGGCACCAGCCCGGTGGTCAAGCTTGACGTCAAACTGCGCTATCGTCAAGCCGACCAGAAGATCGCCGAAAAACTCCTCGCCAACGTCCCCGAGGATATCGACCTGAACGCGACCTACGGTCTGACCGAAGTGCCGCCCCTGCCGGTGGTCGACATGGTCGTTAAACAGATCAGCATCCAGGCCCGCGAATAGATCCTTCCTTTAACAAAGCACGAAAAAAGCGGCCCCGGTATGCACCCGGGGCCGCTTTTTTCGTGGGAGTCGGTTTTTCCGGTCAGGTGAGTTGCCGTTCTTTCGGCGGAGGTCCGTCGAGGGGGAGGATGACGGTAAAGGTGCTGCCCCGGTTCGGTTCCGAGGCGACTTCAATCCGGCCGCCGTGGGCTTCGACAATCCATTTGACGATGGAGAGTCCCAGGCCGCTGCCGCCGATGTCGCGGTTGCGGGCCTCGTCGATGCGGTAGAAGCGGTCGAAAAGATAAGGAAGGTGCTCGGCGGCGATGCCGAAACCGGTGTCGGTCACCCGGATTCGGGCCTGGCGATCGTCGCTGGTCAGATGGATCGCGACCCGGCCGCCGTCGGGGGTGTACTTGACGGCGTTGGAGACCAGATTGAGGAGCATGCGGTGCAGCTGCAGCTGGTCGCCGCGCAGATGGATCTCCCGATTCACCTCCATGTGCAAAGTGAATTCGATCCCCTTGGGCTCGCTCAGGGTCTTGCCTTGCAGATAGAGATCCTGCAACAGATCGCTGAGATTGACGTCGGCCAGGGCCAGGGGGATTTCCCCCGCTTCGCTCTTGGCCAGGGCCAGGAGATCCTCGATGATCCGCCCCATTCGGTCGATCTCTTCAAGGTTCGATTCGAGGGTGGCGCGCAGCTCCTCGGGAGTTTTTGCCCAACGCAGGGCCACTTCCGTTTCACCGCGCAGGATCGCTAGAGGGGTGCGCAGTTCGTGGGAGGCGTCGGCGGTGAATTGCCGGACCTTGGTGAAGGCCTCCTCCAGCCGTTCGAGCATGGAATTGAAGGTTTCCTTCAGTTCGGAAATCTCGTCCCGGCAGTGGTTCACCGGCAGACGTTCGGAAAGGTTTTCCGCCCTGATCCGCTGTACCGTGTTGGTGATGCGGCGCACCGGGGAGAGGGCGCGACCGGTCACGAACCAGCCCGCGACGGAGAGGACAAGCAGCAGCAGGGGGCTGTAAACGGAAAGCTGCCAGCGATGCTCCCGCAGGGTTTTGAACAGCGGGCTCAGGTCTTCCGCGACCTGTACCACGTCCCGGTCGTGGTCGTCGACATCCAGGGGATAGGTCAGCAGGCGCAAGGTTTTGTCAGCGTCGAACCGGACGGTTTCGAAGAGGGGTTTTTGGCTATGCGCCGCCCGCAGGGCGGCGGCGCTGATGGGCAGGCGGGCATCCAGCAGATTGCTGGTGTGGCAGACGATGTCGCCGTATTCGTCGACGAACTGGACGAATTCGCTCCAGTTGTGTTCGCGGATAAA